>NZ_VFTK01000090.1:0-1121 GCF_006439495.1 Mesorhizobium sp. B3-1-8 | reverse complement strand
CACAGTACACGACGCAAGGGTGAGGACGGCTTGAAGTGATTTGATTGGAGGATTCTTCGCCAAAAGGATCCGCCGATGCCGATCACGATTCACACCGCCCTCATCGAGACCCTAAGCCGTCATTTTGCACTGCGCAATTCGCGCCTGGAAACACTCGCGGTTCTGATCATCGGCATGGTTCAAGGCCGCACGGTCAATCTGAGCCATGTGGCGAGCCAGTTTCCGGGGGCCGCGCAACACGGGTCGAACTATCGCCGCCTGCAGCGCTTCTTCCAGTCGATCCGGCTGGATCAGGCACTCGTCG
Source organism: Mesorhizobium sp. B3-1-8 (assembly GCF_006439495.1). Taxonomy (NCBI): domain Bacteria; kingdom Pseudomonadati; phylum Pseudomonadota; class Alphaproteobacteria; order Hyphomicrobiales; family Phyllobacteriaceae; genus Mesorhizobium; species Mesorhizobium sp. B3-1-8. The sequence continues at coordinate 817 of NZ_VFTK01000090.1, read as the reverse complement.
CGCAGCTCGTCGTGCGCATGCTGAACCTGTCGCGGCCCAAATGCCTGGCGCTCGACCGCACCAGCTGGAAGGTCGGCTGCAAGGACATCAACATTCTCATGCTGGCCATCGTGACGCGACGCTTTCGCGTACCGCTGCTGTGGACGGTGCTCGACCACCAGGGCAACAGCAACACGCACCAGCGCATCGAGTTGATGCGGCGCTATCTCGACCTGTTCGGCGCGGCTTCGATCGAACTGCTGCTCGCCGACCGCGAGTTCATCGGCGCCGATTGGGTCAAATTCCTGATGCAAAACAAGGTCCCGTTTGCCATTCGCGTCAAGGTCGGCCAGTGCGTCGCCCTGGCCGATGGAAAGCTCTGGACACTCCAGACCCTGCTGAGAAAGCGCCGCAAGAGCCGCAGCGTCACGACGCTTGAGGCCGGCCTGCCGGCTGCATCCGTCCGTTTATCCTTCGCTGCCAAATGGATCGACGGCAGAAAAGGCCAGCAGGGCGAATGGCTCATCGTCATGACCAACAGCCAGGACGCCAAGGCCGCCATCATAGCCTACAAGAGCCGTTGGGCCGTCGAATGCCTGTTCGGCGATGCCAAGACCCGCGGCTTCAACATCGAAGACACCAGAATGACCGCGCCAGACAAGATCGATACCCTGACAGCCATTCTCGCCATCGCAATCACATGGGCCTATCGATGTGCAACCCAAACCATGGGTATGAAGGCCATCAAGCGAAAGGCCCACGGCCGACGCGAAAAGTCATGGTTCCGCATCGGACTAGACGCCCTCAGGGCATGGATCAACTTCTCACCCCAAAACGC
>NZ_VFTK01000009.1:0-180145 GCF_006439495.1 Mesorhizobium sp. B3-1-8 | reverse complement strand
ATGCCGGACATGCGCGCGGCATCCTCGTTGGAACCGATGGCGTAGCAGTGCTTGCCGTATTTCGTGTAGGTCAGGATGAGCTGGAACAGGATTGCCAGCGAGATGAAGATGACGACGGGCATCAGGCCCTTGCCGATGGCCGCGAAGCTTTCGGTCGGGAACGAGATCGGCTGGCCCTTCGACCACCATTTGGCGATGCCGGGCGGTAACCATCATGCCGAGCGTGGCGATGAAAGGCGGGATGCGGGTGTAGGCGATCAGCAGGCCGTTGATGAGGCCGGCGATCAGGCCACAGCCGACCGCGACCAGCAGCGGCACGACGACCGGCAGGTCGGTCCAGCCATAGTCGATGAACATGGCCTTGGGATTGGGATTGCCGTTGACGGTCGCGACTTGCGCGAAGCTCATGGCGATCATGGCGGTGGCGCCGACGATCGAGCCCGAGGAGAGGTCGATGCCGCCGCAGATGATGACCTGGGTGACGCCGATGGCGATGATGCCGACGATCGAGACCTGCAGGATGATGATCTGCAGGCGCTGCTCGTTGAAGAGGCCCGACACATTCTCACGCGTGTTGAACAGGAAGCTGTCGCCGAGGAAGACGCGGCCGATCAACTCGAAGGCGACGACGAGGATGACCAGCGCCAGAAACACGTTGAATTCGGCGGGCCATGGGCGCTTCTTGGCGTCGTAGCTCAGCCCGCCAATGCCATGCGATGTCTGTGACACGTCTTTGATTCTCCCGTCAGCCGAGATCGCCCTCCTGTCGCGGTCGCGCGACAGGAAAAAGGCGGAGCGGCGCTGTTGTTGTTTGAGCTTAAGCGCCGCTCTGTATCTAGCGGTCTGCTACCTCAGTTCTTCTTCAGGAACTTGTCGATGTTCGCAGGGGTCACCAACTGGAACGGGATGTAGACCTTGTGTTCGACTTTCTCGCCCTTGGACAGCTTGAGTGCCGCATCGAGAGCACCCGCGCCCTGGCCGGCCGCGTCCTGGAACACCGTCACATCAAGATCGCCGGCCTGCATCGCGGCCAGCGCGTCCTGGGTGGCGTCCACGCCGCCGACGACCACTGACTTCATGTCGATGTTGGCGGCTTTCATCGCCTGGATGGCGCCGATCGCGCTTTCGTCATTGTTGGCGATGACGCCATCGAACTTCTTGCCCGTCGACAGCCAGTTGGTCATCAGGTTCTGGGCTTCGTCGCGCTGCCAGTTTGAGGTCTGCTTGTCGATGATCTTGATGAAGTTGCAATCCGGCGTGGCGATCACCTCTTCTATATCCTTGGTGCGCTGCACGGCAGCTTGGTTGGAAAGCTCGCCCATAATCACATAGACATTGGCTTCCTTCTTGCCGGCTTCCGTGAACAAGCGGCAGACTTCCTTGGTTTCGAGCGTGCCCGAATCGGCCTCGTTCGAGGCGACGAAGGCCTGGTTGTCGGGCAGCGTGTTCACATTGACCGGCTCGCGGTTGACATAGACCAGCGGAATCTTGGCGGCCGCCGCAGCGTCGGACATGGCCTGCGTGGCCGAGGTGTCGACCGGGTTGACGATGATCGCGTCGACGCCCGATGCGGCGAAGTTCTTGATCTGGTCTAGCTGCTTGGCGACGTCGTTCTGTGCGTCCTCGACCTGCAGCTCAACGCCGCTCATGCCCTTGGCCTGCGCGATCATGCCGTTGCGCAGCACGGTGAGGAAATTGTCGTCGAACCGCGCCATCGAAACGCCGATCTTGGCGGCAAAAGCTGATGAACTCATCAGCGCCGCGAAAGCGACGCCCAAAAGCAGTTTCTTCATTTTGTCTCTCCTCCACTTTTGGTGTCCGGTTGCACCGATCACTCCGGAATCCCCGATCTCCCCGGGGGAATCTCTCCGCCTCTCGTTCCGGTCTTGAAGCCACCATCCCGATACTCGATGGAAAATGAAAAGGATTGCCCCGCGCTGAAGTCAGCGGTGCTCCTTAAATCGACCCGCAACGATAATTGCAGGCCATGCATATTCTGCAACGATCTGTGAGTCAATTCGCTTTCAATTTCTTAAAGGAGAGACCCGATCTGCAAAATTCATTGCGAGGGCAGACCGCATCGTCTGCCTGTTCTGCAATTGAACTTGTGCTGCCACCGCGTATATCTCTGCCGTGGTAAGGGGCAAGAATAGGACTGGAAGCCGACCGGCGAGGTAAGAGGGCTATTGCCCGGTGACTATCGGGATACGCGGGTCAATGCCGTTGTTCTGCAAGCGCGCCGCCAGCGCCACGGTTAGCGCCTGAGCAAGGCACATCGGGGCCGCGAGCGATCTTGAAAACGTGTATTCGTGCTCGGGCACCGCAAAAAGCACCCGTGCGCCCTTGGTCAGCGGCGACAAGGTGCTATCAGAAATCGCCACGATCGGAATGCCCCTGCTGGCAACCTCTTCCACGACATTCACGACCTCGTTTGCATAGAAGCGAAACGACACCGCGAAAAGCACATCCTGCGGGCGGATCGCACGGGCCATATGCGTGGCCAGCCCGCCGCCAGGGTCCAGCAATGTGCATCGCTTGCCCAGCATCGTCAGTATGTAGCGCAGGAGTTCGACCACCGGCGCCGAGCGTAATTGCCCGATGAGATAGATGACGTCGGCTTTCTCCAGAAGGTTGACGGCTTCGGCCAAGTCCTCCGGCGGGATAGCTGTGAGCATCTCCTGCAGCGAGGCGATGTCACGGACCACCAGATCGTGCATCAGAGCGAACTCACTGCGGTCGGTTCGCGCCCCCAGTTCCGTCTCCAGCGCCTTGATGCGCGCCTCAAAGCCGGGCGCCGCGGTGGACAATCGCTTCTGGAAAAGGGTTTGCAGATCCTTGAAACCCTCATAGCCAAGTGCTTGGCCAAAGCGCACGAAGCTCGATGCGTGAACGCCGCTGCTTTCAGCGATCGCGTTCACGGATCGCACCGCGACATCATTCGGGTTCTGCGTGAGATACAACGCTATCTTCTGGTATGACTTACTCATCTGCTCATACCGATCGTGGATCAAGCGGATGAGTTCCTCGTAGTCCTTTGGGGCTTTGACTTTCTCTTCCACGACCGACATCCTTGCAATTTTCATTGCATGATGGCTTGTTTGCGCTTGGTTTACCAGTGTTGAAATTCCACCTCGAAAACCGGTAGTCCGAAGGCTGCGTTGCCTTCTTCTGCAATGGTGCTTGCAAAAAAGAAATTACTGCAATAAGAATTGAATTCATCATTCGGCAGTTGCCGCGATGCCCGGAGGAATCAAATGTCAGTGGTCCGTCTGACCATGGCGCAAGCCCTGGTCCGCTATCTTTGCAATCAGTTCACGATCGTCGACGGGGAGCGAGTTCCGCTCTTTCCGGGCGTCTTCGCCATCTTCGGGCACGGCAACGTGACCTGCCTATCGGAAGCGCTGGAAGCGGTCCAGGATCGGTTGCCCACGTGGCGCGGACAGAACGAGCAGTCGATGGCACTCGCGGCAATCGGCTTCGCCAAAGCCAAACGCCGCCGCCAGATTATGGTGGCCGCTACATCGATCGGCCCGGGCGCCCTGAACATGGTCACCGCCGCCGGCGTGGCCCATTCGAACCGTCTTCCGGTGCTGATGCTCTCTGGAGATACGTTCATCAATCGCCGCCCTGACCCAGTCATGCAGCAGGTCGAGCATTTCGGCAATCCGACCATCAACGTCAACGACGCCTTCAAGGCGGTGACCCGTTATTGGGACCGCATCGTTCATCCCGAAGGGATCATCTCCTCGCTGCCCCAGGCGGTCGCCACGATGCTGGATCCAGCCGATTGCGGCCCGGCATTCATTGCGCTGCCGCAGGACGTGCAGGAGATGGCCTGGGATTATCCGGAAGAATTTTTCGCGGAAACCGTGCATGCGATTCCTCGGCCGCGACCCGACGCCGACCGGCTTGCAGAAGCGGTGAAGCTGCTGAAGGCAGCCAAGCGCCCGCTGATCATTTCTGGCGGCGGCACACGTTACTCCGGCGCCGAGCAGGTGTTGGCCGACCTGGCCCTCCTCCACGGCATTCCGTTGTGTGAGACGATCGCCGGCAAAAGTACCGTCAGCCACAATCATCCTGCCTATGTCGGCCCGATCGGCATCGTCGGCTCAACCTCGGCTAACGCGCTTGCTGCTTCAGCGGACGTGATTGTTGCCGTCGGCACGCGGCTGATGGACTTCACCACCGGCTCCTGGAGCGCTTTCGCAAAGGACGCCAAATTCATTTCCATCAATGCAGCCCGATGGGACGCCACCAAGCATCGAGCCCTGGCCGTCATCGGCGATGCCTTGGCCTCGCTCAACGAGTTGGGGGCGGCGCTGGAGGAGTGGCAGGCGCCAAAGGAATGGACCGAGAAGGGCCGTGTCGAGTTTGACAAGTGGAACAAAGCGCTGGACGGGTACCAGCAGCCGACCAATCAGCCCGTTCCCAGCTACGCCCAAGTCATCGGCATTGTGAATGTACGCGCTGGCGAGCGAGACCTGGTCATCACGGCCGCGGGCGGCCTGCCGGGCGAGGTCATGAAGAACTGGCGCGTCAAGGCGCCTAATACGTTCGACTGTGAATTCGGCTTCTCATGCATGGGTTACGAGATCGCCGCCGGCTGGGGAGCCGCCATGGCCGACCCGACGAGAACGCCGATCGTGATGGTCGGCGATGGCACCTACATGATGATGAACTCGGACATCTATTCGACCGTCCTGTCCGGCCACAAGATGATCGTCATCGTCTGTGACAACGGTGGATATGCGGTGATCAATCGCCTGCAGAATGCAAAGGGCGCTGCCTCCTTCAACAACCTGATCAAGGACTGCCGCGTGAAGGAGCCGTTCAGCGTCGATTTTGTGAGGCACGCCGAATCTATGGGCGCGCTGACCAGACGGGTCGACAGCCTCGCGGACCTCGCTCAGGCCGTCGATTGGGCCTTGGGAACGGATCGGACAACGGTCATCACGCTAGTATCCGATGGTTTCACCTGGACGCCCGGCGATGCCTGGTGGGATGTGGGTGTGCCCGCGGTAAGCACCAGGCCGCAGGTGCGGGAAGCGCATGCGGAACAGGCTCAAGCTCGCAAGAAGCAGCGCGTAGGCGTCTGACTTCATCGCAATCCGAAGGTCAATCTCATGTCGGCGTTTGTCGAGTTGCGCGACGTCGCGAAGACGTATGGGCTGAATCCCGTTCTCGAGGATCTCACCCTGTCCGTCGATCGTGGAGAAATTCTTGCCCTCGTGGGCGAGAATGGCGCCGGGAAATCGACTTTGATGCGCATCGTTGGCGGCTATGTGCCGCCAACCGCAGGCACCGCCTTGATCGACGAACGTCCCCTGCCCGCGACCGTTCAAGAGGCCGAAGATGCTGGGATCGTCCTTATCCACCAGGAATTCTGCCTCGCGCCGGACCTGACCGTCGGCGAGAATATTTTCATCGGTCGCGAGCCGCGTCGCCACCTTCTCGTCGACTATCCGAAGATACGCAGAGAGTCCCGCCTGCTTCTGGATGCGTTGGGCTCGTCTGCCGATCCCCGCGCCAAGCTTTCCAGCCTGCGCAACACCGAGTGGCAGATGGTGGAAGTGGCAAAGGCATTCGCGAGGAACCCGAAACTTCTGCTCATGGATGAACCGACCGCCGTGCTGGGCGCGCGTGAGGTGGAAGCCCTGTTCCGACGTATGCGGCAATTCGTGTCGGAGGGAGGTTCCGTCATCTTCACGTCTCACCGTCTCGACGAGGTGAAGGCGATCGCCTCCAGAGTCGCGGTTCTGAGGGACGGGCGCATCCGGCACGTCGGACGGGCGTCGGATCTGACGGAAGACGAGATGGCGACGCTGATGGTCGGCCGCGAGCTCAGCCAGCTCTACCCGGCCAAGAGTGCGATGCCCGCCGGCGACGTCGTGCTCAGCGTCGAGGATCTGCACAGCCCGCCTCATGTCAGCGGCGTCAGCTTCCGACTGCGCCGCGGGGAAATCCTCGGAATTGCCGGGCTGGTCGGCTCCGGCCGGACCGAAGCGTTCGAAGCGCTAGCCGGCCTGAGACCTGCGCAATGCCGGAACTTCACCCTTGCCAATGCCGCGAGCGGACGCCTCCCCACCGCGCGCGAGGCTTGGGCCGCTGGCTTGGCGTACCTGACCGAAGATCGCAAGGGTAAGGGGCTTCTGCTGGATGCCGGCCTCGATGAGAACGTTTCCCTCACTGTCGGCGCGCTGAGAGGCCGGGCCTGGATCAACAGAGCGGAAGTACGCGGACGACTGGACCAGGCCGTTCGCGAGTTCGACATACGAAGGGGCGCCCCCGATGCAATCGCGCGCTCGCTCAGCGGCGGCAACCAGCAGAAGGTCCTGATCGCCAAGACCCTCGCGAGCCGGCCGGACGTGGTCATCTTTGACGAACCCACGCGCGGCGTCGACATAGGCTCCAAGCAGCAGATTTACCGGGTCATCGCCGGGCTAGCCACACAAGGCGCCGCTTGCGTGGTGATCTCTTCCGAGATGCAGGAAGTCATCGGCCTGGCACATCGTATGCTGGTGATGCGCAAAGGCAGTGTCGCCGGCGAATTGACCGGCAATGATATCAACGAGAGCACCATCGTTCGCCTCGCCATGGGTCTGACCAAGGAGGCCGCATAATGAACACCGCCGCCACCGCCGCTGCCGACATGCCACATCGTCCGTGGTTGGGCGCCACCAAGCGACTCAGCGCGCTCGGACCTATCCTGGCCCTATTGGCGCTGATCTTCATCGGCAGCTTGCTGAGCGACAGTTTCCTGTCGGCCGGCAATCTTTCCAATCTGCTGACTCGCTCGGCAATCGTCGGCATCATCGCCATCGGCGCCACCTACGTCATCACCGCTGGTGGCCTCGACCTTTCCGTCGGATCGATGTCGGCGCTGATCGCCGGCCTGGTCATCATGGGCATGAACGCGGCAGGCTCGTCGCTTGGGGATAACTGGCTGGTCGTGTTGATCGGCATAGTCCTGGCATTGGCGTTGGGCGTGGTTGCGGGCACGCTTAACGGCATCCTCGTCGTCAAGGGCGGCATCGACGCCTTCATCGTCACCTTGGGCACGATGGGCATCTTCCGCTCCGTCATCACCTGGCTTTCGGACGGCGGCTCGATCTCGCTTTCAAGCAGCCTCAAGGGGGTCGCGCGACCGCTCTACTATGGCTCTGTCGCCGGCGTCAGCTACCCGTTGATCGCCATGATTTTCCTGGCGGTGGGGGCGGAATTGGTCCTGCGCCGCGCCCGAATTGGCCGCCACGTCACCGCCATCGGTTCAAATCCGGAAGTAGCCAGATACTCGGCCATTCGGGTCCACCGCGTGCGGATCCTGACTTACGTGTTCCAAGGGGTCTGCGTTGCCCTGGCCACGATGATCTACGTTCCGCGGCTCGGCGCCGCGACACCGTCAACCGGTCTCCTGTGGGAGCTTGAAGCCATCGCCGCCGTGATCATCGGCGGGACAGCGCTCAAAGGCGGCTTCGGCCGCATTTGGGGGTCGATCGTCGGGGTCTTGGTTCTCGGCCTGATCGACAACATCCTGAACCTCACGGCGCTCGCCAGCCCGTATCTCAACGGTGCGTTCCAGGGGGTCATCATTATCATCGCCGTTTATCTGCAGAAGGGTCGCCGGGAGGTCTGACCCGCCATCTAAGAGAGGAGAACACCGTGGAGAAGAGAACATTCCTGAAGGGCGGAGCGATCGCGCTCGCGCTTGGAGCCGTAGGCATGCCGAAAATGTCCTTGGCGGCGGGCGGAAAGACGATTGGCATTTCGATTCCGGCGGCAACTCATGGCTGGACCGGCGGTCTCAATTTCCAGACCAAGCGTACCGTCGAGCAGATGAAGAAGGCCTTCCCGGACATCGAGTTCGTGGTCGCTGCAGCCAACGACGCTTCCAAGCAGGTCAATGACGTGGAGGATCTCGTCGCGCGCGGCATCGACGCGCTGGTGATCTTGCCGTTTGAATCCGAGCCCCTGACCGAACCGGTGAAGCAGGCCAAGGCGCAAGGCGTGTTCATAACCACCGTCGATCGCGGCTTGGCGGAGGAAGGCATCGAAGACCTCTATGTCGGCGGCAACAACCCGCAATACGGCGTAATCGCGGGGCAGCATTTCAAGAAGAAGTTTCCAGACGGCGCCAAGATCGTGGTCATGCGCGGCATTCCGACCACCATCGACAATGTCCGCATCGATGCCTTCAAAAAAGAACTGGAGGGCTCGAAGGTCCAGATCCTCGATATGCAGTTCGCCAACTGGAACCCGGACAAGGGCTTCGAGGTGATGCAGGACTTCCTGCAGAAATTCGATGCCATCGACGGCGTGTGGGCGGGCGACGACGATGCCGCGCTCGGCGCCATGGAGGCAATCAAGCAGGCCAATAGGCCGAAACCGATCGTGGTTCTGGGCGGCTCCGGCATGAACAAAGTCGTCAAGATGGTCAAGAACGGCGGCGGCGCCGTCGACGCCGACATCTTCTATCCGCCAACCCTGATCATTCCGGCGATCGAGCTGACCACCATGCGCGCCGCGACGCAGGCGCCGATACGCGGGCGCTATATCCTGGACAGTCCCTTGATCACCAAGGACAACGCTGAAGAGTTCTATTTTCCCGATTCGCCGTACTGAAGATCAAGATTCAGACCTTCAGACATTCATGAGCTGGCGCGGCAGCAGCGGCGCCAGTCTCGGTCAAACCGAGCGGCGCCACCATCGCGCAACATCAGCGTTTGCCGGCTCGTCCCGGGTGGCACCCGACTGCCGCGTCGCCCAGAATGGCTTGTACAGCCAACCAGGTTGAGATTGATAGTGAGCTTTCAAACTCTGCCTGTAAGCCTCGTAAGTGGTAGCCATTCCTGCAGAGTGGTATTCGAGAGTACCACCATTCCCACCAATTCAATCGCGGGGCGGCGTGCGCAGTGCATACGCCGACGCAATGGCATTTGATAGATCTTGCGACGAGATCGGATCGAACGCCGTCGCAGAACAACACTCAAGATTTTGCGACGTAGGTCAACGGAGCACCTTGTGCCCGACCCGGCAACTGGCGCGGGGCGGATAAGGGTTTACCCCATGTCGAAAACCTTGCCCGGATTGAGCACGCCGGCGGGATCGAGAGCGTGTTTTATCAAGCGCATTACCGCTATCTCTTCGGCGCTGCGGGTGAGCCCGAGGTAGGCTTTCTTGGTCAGCCCTATGCCATGCTCGGCGGAAATCGTTCCGCCATGTTTCTTGACGAGATTGTAGATCACTTTGTTGATCTGGTCGGCCGGCTGTTGGGCCAGAGCCGGAACATTTGCGATGATGTGCATGTTTCCGTCGGCTATGTGCCCGTAATAGTATGATCGGCAGCCATCGACATCACGAAGCAGGGCCGCGCGGCATTCGAGGGCAAAGCGATCCATTGTCGCGACCGGCAGGCCGATGTCGAAGGAGAGATGAGGCCCCAGCACCTGCTTGAATTCCCCGGCGGCATCACGCGTCTGCCAGAAGTCCCTCACGTCCGAAAGCGACCTGGCGATGGCGGCGTCGGTGACCATGCCAGCCTCAACCGTTTTTGCGAGCGCTTCCTGGAAGCGGGCAGGATCATTCTCGGCATCGTTGCCCTGCGCCTCCAAAAGGACGGTGAACCGATGATCGCCTGGCACCGGATTGCGCACGCCCGGCACTCGTCCGGTCGCCACGTCCCAATAGTCTTTCCACATGACTTCGAATGCCGAAAGCAGCGGGCCGAGATTGCCCCTGACACTGGCCAGCAAATTTAGGACATGCTCGTAGCTGTCCAAAGCTACCATAGCGGCCATGATGCTTTTGGGTTTCGGGTGCAGGCGCAACACGACACGTGTGACTATGCCGAGCGTGCCCTCGCTGCCGATGAAAAGCTGTTTCAGGTCGTAGCCGGCATTGTTCTTGAGCATTTTGTTGAGGCTGGTGACCAGTGTTCCATCTGGCAGCACCACTTCAATGCCTAGGACCAATTCACGCATCATGCCATAACGCAGAACCCGGTTGCCTCCGGCATTTGTCCCGAGATTGCCGCCGATCGTGCAGGACCCGCGCGACCCAAGGTCCAGCGCGAAGAAAAAACCGGCATCATCCGCCGCTTGCTGCACGAGTTCCAGCGGCGTTCCAGCGCGAACAGTGATCGTCGAGGAGTTGCCATCGATCTCTTCGATACCCGCGAACCGCTCCAGCGAGATAACGACGGCCCCCTCGATCGGCCTGGCACCACCGGCCAGTCCCGTCAGCCCACCTTGAGGCACCACTGCCACGCGATGCGCATGACACAGTCGCATGGCAGTCGCTACTGCTTCGGGCGTCGTTGGACGGATTACGGCAAGCGGCCGCACGGGAAGCGCGCTCCAGTCTTGCTCGTTACGGGTCGGGACGTCCTCGCCGATCAGTGCGGCCGCGCCGAGTGTGTCCTTGAGCGCATGAAGAAAGGCTTCTCGCGTTGCATGGTCCATTGTGTCTAATATCCGCTCTGGGCCTTTGATCTCGTGGGCTTGGACAGATGGCCGATACGTTTGCCGCGTTGCGCGCGCACGAGATCGGCGGCAGCATCGCGCAGCAGGGTCACGTCGCTGGCGATGGGTAAAAGATTGTAGCCGGCAGCAAGCAGTTCATCCCAAGTTCCGCCGGCGCTCGGAACGGTGCCCAGCCAACGGTTCGATGCGCGAATCTGGATTTCGGCTTGGGCGACAAGCGCTCGGACGTCCTGTCGATCGAGTTGCTCCAGCCTTCCAATCGATCCGGCGAGATCGTTGACGCCGACAAAGACCATGTCGATGCCCTCGACGACGGCAATTTCTCCCGCCTTTGCGGCGGCCGACGCGCTCTCGATCTGCACAATCAAGAGAAGATTCTCGTTGGCGATATGGATGTAGTCCTTGACCAGGCCATAATTCGAAGCCCGCACCAGCGGCGCCGCATAACCACGCGCGCCATGTGGCGGATAATGGCAGGCGCGCACCGCCGCGGCTGCCTCGGCTGCGGTTTCGACCATCGGAACCATGACGCTATCGACGCCTGCGTCGAGAACGCGCTTGAGCGTCACCGGATCATTCCACGGCACGCGAACGATGCAGCGCGTACCTGTGTTCTCGGCGGCGCGCAGCATATGGACGAGGTCGTTGAGTTCGCCTTGGCCATGCTCGAGGTCGATGAGCAGAAAATCGAACCCTGCATTGCCCATGATCTCGACTATGGTGGCGCTGCCGGTGGCAATCCATGCCCCGAGCAATTGTTCCCCGGCGGCGAGACGCCTCTTCAATTCATTTGGCTGGAACACGGTATTTCCTTTTTGGCTCAGCGTTCGGCCACGCGGCCGCCCGCTGCCGTGATGACGGCGATAATGACGAAACCCGTGGTGACCAGACGGACGCTGGCATCGGCGCCGAACGTATTGAGCATGACCTGGAGCAGCACGAGGAACAGGGCCGCGCCCCACAGGCCCGGCAAGTTGGCGCGCCCGCCGGCGACCGAGGTGCCGCCGATGACGACGACGGCGATCGACATGAGCAGATACTCGTTGCCGATATCGGTGGAAGATCCGCGAAAATAGGCCGCCAGCAGAGCGCCGCTCAGGCCGCCGAGCGCGCCGCACAGCATGTAGGTGATGGCGCGAATGCGTTCGACCTTGATGCCTGCGAGCCCCGCGGCGCGCATGTTTTGACCGATCGCCAGGACCGAGCGTCCGAAGACGGTCCGGCCGAGCACGATCGCCGCCACGATCGAAGCGGCGACGGTGGCCAGTACGAACACCGGCACGCCAAGCAAGCGAAGATCGGTGAAACCGGCAAATCCGGGCGGCGGCTTTACCTGAAGGCCGCGGCCATAGCTGATGTCGATCGACTGCACGATAAAGCTCGTCGACAGGGTCGCGATGATCGGTGGAATGCGCAGCGTGCGGATCAGCCCGTAATTTGCCAGGCCAATCAGCATACCGCTGGCCAACGCCGCAATTGTGCCGGCCGCGATCATGCTGTCCGACCCGTTCATCACCTTCATGGCGATGGCGCTGGCAAGGCCGATGTTGGCCGGCAGCGACAGATCGACATTGCCAGGGCCGAGCGACATGACAAACATCTGCCCCATCCCGACCACCACCGCGAAGGAGGCCAGCGAAAGGGCCGCCACGACTATGCCGCCCGCGCCGGCGCCCCCGGTAAAAAGGAGCGAGGCGAGGAAGACCATTGCCGCGCCGACGAAGGACCATATCCACGGCCTGGCCGGCAGCGTCCTGACAAGGGTGTTCATGCCGAGCGCATTCATTGGGAGCGCCTCTCGATCAAGGCGCGCAGGGCCAGCACGACGATCAGAATCACGCCGTTGGCGCCGGTCTGCCAGTCGGTCGGAATGTGCATGAACGACAGGAGCGAGGCGGATGCGAGCGTCAGTGTCAGCGCGCCGGCCACCGCGCCCACGGCGGACACCCTCCCGCCCATGAACTCGCCACCGCCCAGGATGACGCCGGCGATGGCGAGCAGCGTATAGCCGGCGCCGATGTTCGCGTCGCCGGCAGTCGAAAGACCGACCAGGGCAAGCGCCGACAACGCCCCGAACACGCCGGCGAGCGTGAAGGCGAGCACTTTGGCACGCAGGATCGACCAGCCGGCCCGGGCCACGGCCGCCTGGTTGCCGCCGATGCCGCGCAGGACGGCGCCGTAGCTTGTTTTCATCAGCGCAAGGTGGACCACCAGAGCAATGGCGGCGGCCGCGACAATGGGGAACGGAACAAAGGGCACATGAACCGCCATCAATGATTGCAGCCAGGCTGGCGCCTTGCCGCCAGGCTGCGGAAGGACCATCAGGGCCAGCCCCTGCCAGACGAAGGCCATGCCGAGCGTGACGACGATGGATGGCAGGTTGCGCAGATGGATCAGCGCGCCGATCGCCGCGTAGACAAAGACGGCTCCGGCGATGACGGCGATGCCGAGAAGTGGCGTATCGTTCAGCATCGTGACCGAAACTGATGCGATGAACGAAATGAAGAAGCCCGCCGAGAGATCCAGTTCGTTGACCGTGATGACGAACATTTGCGCGATCGTCGCCAGCGCGACCGGGATCGCCAGGCTGAGCATGAGGTTGAACCCCATGTAGCTGATGGCGCGCGGATTGAGCCAACCGATGGCGGCCAGCATCAGCGACAGCGACACGAACGGCAAGGCCGTGCGCAGCAGCGTTGGGGACAGGTCGAACCACCGGGCCGGGCTGGTTGGATTGACTGGGCGAGCCGAAGCGGTGGCGCTCATGCGGCCTCTCCGAATGAGGACCTGATTACATTCTGCTCATTGACCTCATCGTGGTCGAGCGCGGCTATGATCTCGCCGTTGCGCAGCACATAGACACGATCGCAGTTCTCGAGCTCCTCGAACTCGGTCGTGTACCAGATGAATGTCCGGCCCTTTGCGGCTTCCTCCTGGATCATGGCGTAGACTTCGAGCTTGGTCGCGATGTCGACGCCACGCATCGGGTCGTCCATCAAAATGATCTGGGCATTTGAGGCGAGCGCGCGCGCAAACAGCGCCTTCTGCTGATTGCCGCCCGATAGCGACAGGATCGAATTGCCGAGGTCCGGCGTGCGTATGCCAAGGCGCTGTCGCCAGGTCTCGCCTATGGCCCGCTGCTTTTTCCGGGAGATTAGGCCGTTGGAGCTCAGTGCCGGCAGCGAACGGACGGTGATGTTCTCGAGCACGGACCATAGCGGAAACACACCATCGGTCTGCCGGTCGCCTGCGACCACGGCCACGGTGGCGGTGACGTCCACCCCCCGATCGCGCCTGCTCGCCGCCTGGAATATCCGCACCAGCAGATTGCTTTGCCCGTGCGCTGCCAGGCCGGAGAGACCGATGATCTCACCCGCCTTGGCGTCGAGATCGTTGCCGGCGGCACCATGCTTCTTGTGAACGCCGACACGCAGCGGAGCATCGTCCCGCCGCTGCCTGGCCACTGAATTCTGGCGGGCGCTGACGATGCCGACCATTGCCGCGACGAGTTTCTCGCGATCGAAATCGGTCGTCGCTCCGGTAACGGCAACCTTGCCGTCGCGCATCACGACGATGCGGTCTGTCGAAGCCAGGACCTCGTTGAGAACGTGCGAGATGAAGATGCAACTGACCCCGCTCGCCACCGCGCGGCGGACATAGGCAAGAAGCTGCGCGGAAGCATGGCTGTCGAGCGACGAGGTCGGCTCGTCGAGGATGACCAGCCTGATAGGGTCGACGCTTTGCGTAAACACGCGGGCGACTTCCACCATTTGGCGGCGGCCGATGGAGAGATCGCCAACGATCTGGTCGCCCCGGATGCCATGTCCGGGGAAAATATCGTCGAGCATGGCAACAATCAGCGCGTCGGCGCGACGCAGCGATCCCCAGCCGGTCAGCGAGGGATGGCTTATGCGTGCGTTTTCCGCGACGGTCAGGTTGGGACAAAGAGACAGTTCCTGGAAAACACAGCGCACGCCAAGCTTGTGGGCGAGCACAACGGAATGTTCGGATAAATCCTGGCCGGCGATGATTCGGCGGCCTGCGTCCGCCCCTATCGTGCCGGCAATTGCGTTCACCAAAGTGGACTTGCCGGCGCCATTGTGGCCGACCAAACCGACGCACTCGCCAGCGTCGACAACGAAGTCCACGCCATTGAGCGCTTTGACGTTACCATAGGCCTTGGCGACCGCCGAAAAAGCGACGATGGAGGTTTTCCCGGGGGTCATCCCTACGGCTCCTGAAGTCTATTTCTTAGCCGCGGCGATAGCCTTGACCACGTCATCCTGCGAATATTCGACATTGGCGACACCGCCGTCGGGCGTCGCTGCGATCTGCGCGTCCAGGGTCGACTTGTCGACGAACAGGATGTCCATCGGCACTTCCTTGGGAACGGCCTTGCCGTCGAGGATCTGTTGTGCCACCCAGAAGGCGAATGTCACCATGCCCGGAGCCTCCGAAGCCGACCATGTGTCGTAGTTGCCGTTGGTCTTGATCTGCTCCTTCCACCAGACCAGCTCGTCCTTACGATTGCCGAGCATGATGATGGGGAGCGGCCGGCCGGCCGAACGGAACGCCTCCGCCGTGCCGTAGCCGTCGCCACCTTGGTCGATAATACCGGCGATGTCAGGCAGGGAAGGCAATACGCCGGTCACCGCCTTCTGGGCGGTCGTCTGATCCCAGTCGCCGTGAACGGTGCTGACGATCTTGAGGTTGGGGTGCTTTTCGATCTCGCGCAGCACGCCCTTGGTGATGTCGTCGTCGATGCTGGTGCCTGCGACGCCACGGATGTAGAGGATGTTGCCGCCGTTCGGCAGGCGCTTGGCCATCTGCCTAACCTGCTCGGCGCCGTAGGTCTCGGCGAGGTCGACCGTCACCTTGTAGGCACAAGGCTCGGTCACGAGCCCGTCGAAGGCGACGACGATGATGCCGGCATCGCAAGCCTGCTTGACGGAGCCGTTGAGAGCGTCTGGCGACAGGGCGTCCAGCACGATGGCGTCGTAGCCCTGCAAGATCAGATTCTGAATCTGTGCTGCCTGCTGCGGCGCTTCCTTGGCGGCCGTCGTGAAGGCGTCGGCGGCGCCGATGATCTTGTCGGCGACAGCCTTGTCGCCAATCTTCCTCCAGCTTTCCAGCATGCTCTGACGCCAGGAATTGCCGGCGTAACCATTGGAAAGCGCGATTTTCTTGCCGGACGTGTCGGCAAGCGCCGGACCGACCAGGCATGAGGAAAGCACCGCTGCGGAAAGCAGCGCTGTAAGACGGTTCATAGAATTCCTCCCAAAAAACCAGATTGAACGATTCACCCCGGTCTGCTCGTCCGCTTGCCTCGTTGGGGCAGCCGACTGTATCTGAGGTACAGTATGTCAGTTGGGTTGACAAGAGGGCGGTTGATGCGGCATCTCGTATTCAACGCAGGAGCGCACTCGATGGATCGCGAGCCCGTTTTTGAAATTCTGGATCCCCGCTTCGCCCGGCTGTTCATTGGAACGGCTAGGCTCGATATCCTGTTCAGCGGCTGTCGATGGGCGGAGGGCCCGGCCTATTTTCCGGCTGGCCGCTACTTGGTCTGGTCTGACATCCCGAACGATCGCATGCTGCGTTATGACGAATGCAGCGGCGAGGTCTCGGTGTTTCGACACCCTTCGGGTCATTCCAATGGCAATACGGTCGACCGGGCCGGGCGTCTGGTCACATGCGAGCATGGCGGGCGGCGGGTCTCCCGCACCGAGGTCGACGGCACGGTCATCACTCTCGCCGACCGCTTCGAAGGCAAGCGGCTGAACAGTCCCAACGACGTCGTCGAGAGGTCCGACGGGAGCCTGTGGTTCACGGACCCGACCTACGGGATCGATTCCGACTATGAGGGCAACAAAGGAGAAAGCGAACAGGCCGGCAACTTCGTCTATCGCCTCGATCCCGAGACTGGCAGCCTGACTGTCGTCGGGGACGACTTCGTCCAGCCCAATGGAATAGCCTTCTCTCCCGACGAAATGACCCTTTATATTGTCGATACCGGCGCGTCACACCGCAAGGATGGACCGCGGCATATCCGTAAATTCGCGGTTGGAGCTGAGACACTCATTGACGGCGGTGTATTCGCCGAATCGACAAACGGATATTTCGACGGGCTGAGGCTCGATACCGAGGGTCGCATATGGACGAGCGCTGGAGATGGTGTCCATTGTTATGACGTCGACGGTACACTGATCGGTAAAATCAAAGTGCCGGAAGTCGTGGCCAATGTATGTTTCGGGGGTCCGAAGCGGAACTATCTCTATATTTGCGGAACGACATCCCTCTACGGCGTGAGACTGCCGGTCACGGGTGCCAAGACATTCTAGAGCCGTGGCCGCTCAAGTCGAACGCGCTACCGCTCCACCTAAGTGCTTGAGAATGGACCCAAGATCGACTTCTATTTATTACCCGGCGCGCGCTAACTGCTGAAGCGGCCGAGACCGGCAGGCACGCGGACGGCCGCGGCCGGTGGCTTGATCAGCCCTTCCTGCATTGCCTCGATGTAGGACTTACGCGTCGACAGGATGTGATCTGTCAGGACAGCATCGATCGCCAGGATATCGCCATTCTTGAACGCCTCCACGATCTCCCTGTGGTGGACATAGGAGCGATCCTGCGCGCCTGCTATCGGCACCGAAAGGTGCGTTCTCAGCGTCGCGATCTGGCCGGCAACCTGCTCGAAGCCTTCCTGAAGGTAACGGTTGCGGCAGTTGCGAATGAACGCTTCGTGAAACACGGTATCGGCCCGTGAATATGCGACAGGATCGCCATCCGCCCGCGCCCTGTCCATCATGTCCAGCGCGCGTTCGAGCTGCATCGTGGTTTCGTCACGATGTCTCGCCATCGCAAAGGATATGGCACGGCTTTCCAGCACGATCCTGTACTCGCACAGGTCGATGATATCCTGTTCGGTGGGAAAGAAGACGTAAGTACCCCGCTGCGGAATGATGTTGACCATTCCCTGCTGTTGCAGGATCGTCAGCGCCTCTCGGATCGGCGTCCGGCTCACGCCGAGCATCGAGGCGAGCCCCGCTTCGGACAACTCGCTGCCAAGCGCAAGTTCCGCATCGATGATCGCTTGTCGCAGGCGCTCAACAACAGTCGCTACCAGCGACCTTGGGCGATCGATCGTTATGCTACTGGACAAGTCAAGGTACCTTTGCGTTTGTCTCAAAGGTACCACAATTTCTGGCGGCCACTCAATCCAAAGCGAACCCGATTGAGAACCGTCACGCTCCGAATTTCGGCTCCGATACGCCGGTGACGCCCAGGCCGGTGATGGAAAAAAGCTGCCGCGCAGGACTCCGTCACCGGGAAAGCGTGGCAGCGGCGGGCTTGGCCATCGAGGTGTTGGTTGGATTGCTGAACCAGGCCCTTGGCCCGCGTTGGATGAACGCGACTGGTTAGAGGATAGCCGGACTTGGCGCAGCGAGCGCCATGAAAGCCGGGAGAAATCTTCGGCACGGTTGGCTGCCACTGTGCGCGTTGGCCGGGTGCTTGCCCTCGGACGCATGTTTCAATTCCGGAGGTAGCCGACTGGCGCTAGCCGACCTGATGGAACCGCAGCAAAATTCCTTCTTGATCCGACCTTGCAACAGCGAATAAGCCGGGCGGGGTGGGTCACGAAGGAAAACGTGTGTGAATTTGCGGTTCGGCGTCAAGATCTACGACAATGACTGGTTCCTGCGCCATGGACTGAGCCCGGTCCAGGCCGCGGACCTATTGGCTGACTGGGGCGTCACCTATGTGATCGCGCAAAGCAAGTTCCTGCCGATGTCGGATTCTGCGGTCGCAAGCGCCGTCACCGAGACCGACAGACGCGCCTACGATGCCTTGGACGATGTGGGTTTTCGGGAGCTGCTACGCGAAAGGGGCATCGCCTATTTCGCTTGCCTAAACATCTGCTTCGACCCCGCCTTTTCGCAAGCGCATCCTGAACTGGCCACCATCGATCAATGGGGGCGCCGCGCCAAGCAGCAGGACTGGTATATCGGCCTGCCGCCGGATCGAGAGGAAAACCTCGCCCACAAGACGGACCTGCTGCGCAAGGCGGTCGCCGCGTTGAAGCCGGATGCGGTGCATCTGGGCTTCATCCGCTGGCCGGGTTTCTGGGAGACCTGGCTGCCGGGAGACAGCCGAAGCGACAAGCCGGAATATTGCTTCTCGCCCCGCTCGGTCGGCGCCTTCAACCGCGACCTTGGCCTTGCCGTTCCCACGCACGATCCGGCTGCCGCGGCGCGGATCATCCTTGCGCAACATCGCCAGGCATGGACAGGCTGGAAATGCGCCAGGACGGTCGCGGCCATAGCGCATATTCGGCAAGAGTTGGCAGCCGTCCAGGCCGGGCTGGAATATTCGATCAACACCTTGCCGTTCTTCCGCGCCGATTTCGACAACGCGGTCGAAGAGGTCTTCGGCCAGGACATCGCAGCTTTGGCCGGCGTCGTCGACACTTTCGAGGTGATGGCTTACCACCAGATCCTTGCCCGGCCC
Source organism: Mesorhizobium sp. B3-1-8 (assembly GCF_006439495.1). Classification (NCBI taxonomy): domain Bacteria; kingdom Pseudomonadati; phylum Pseudomonadota; class Alphaproteobacteria; order Hyphomicrobiales; family Phyllobacteriaceae; genus Mesorhizobium; species Mesorhizobium sp. B3-1-8. The sequence continues at coordinate 161,159 of NZ_VFTK01000009.1, read as the reverse complement.
GCCGATTGGCCGGCCGCAATCTCGGACGACATCAGGGAACGGAGCGGCCGAAAGGCTATCTGCACGCTGCAGGCCAAGGCGCTCTATCTCTACGGCATGCATGCCGGGGGCGGCCGCGAAGCGGATATAAGCGCCGGGGAATTCGGGCAGGCGCTGGCCACGCTCGACAAGTCGCAGGCCGACGGCGTCTGCATCTTCACCTTCACCGATCTGCTCGACATGATGGATACTGGGAAGGGTAAGGCGATGCTGGCCGCGCTCAAAGCCTTCAGGGCCTGACCAACAGAGCCTGTCAGACGCTTTCGGGCACCCTGCTTATCGCCGCGAGCAGGCTGGCGCGCGTAAGCTCCGTCTTGTGGAAAGAACCGCTAATGGTTCCGCCGGTCATGATGGCGACGCGGTCGCTGAGGTCGAGCAACTCATCGAGGTCATCGGATATCACCAGCACGCCGGCGCCTTGCCGCGCGGCGAACCTGATCTGGTTGTGCAGTTCCGCTTTGGCGCCAATATCGACGCCGGCGGTCGGCTGATCCAATATCATGACCTTCGGCCGCGACGCCACGGCTCGAGCGACCAGAACCTTCTGGGCATTGCCGCCGCTCAATTGGCCGACGATCTTCCTGCGGTCCGGCGGCTTGATCGCGAAACGCTTTATCATGTCGAGCGCCATTCGCGCACGGCTGCCCGGATGGACGATGCCAACGGTCGCAAGCAGCTTGGCGAGCGAGCTCGCAACGACATTGGCCTCGACGGAAGCGGTAAGCGCCAGGCCTGAGACCTTGCGATCCTCCGGCACCAGGACCAACCCTCCCCGAACGGCACGCCCTGGCGTACGCCCCTTCATGGCGCGGCCGTCAACCCTGACGCTGCCGCTGCTGCGCACATCGCCGATGACCGCCCTGGCAAAACGCGTGCGGCCCGAGCCGACCAACCCCGCCAGCCCGACGATCTCGCCGCGGCGGATCGACAGGTTGATCGGCGGTCGCCCATGCACCTGGAGCTGCTCGACCCTGAGCACTTCTCCCACCTCGCTTGCCGGGCTTCCGCCGGGCGCTGCCGCCAGGTTTTCAGCGATGTCGTGGCCGACCAGAAGATGAGCCAGGCTATCCACCGTGTAGGATGAACCCGCACCGGTCTCCACCACGGTTCCGTCGCGCATGATGGTGACGCGGTCCGCCAAGCGGCAGACCTCGTCGAGGAAGTGGCTGATATAGACGATGCCGACCTTTTGCTCCGCCGCCATCCGGCGCATCGTCGAAAACAGAAGCTCGCGTTCCGCCGGCGCCAGACGCGCCGTCGGCTCATCCATCACCAGGATGCGGATATCCTGCGAGCAGGCTCGCACGATCTCGGTCAATTGCTGCGCGCCGACGCCAAGCCGGCGCACCGGGACATCCATCGGCAGGGCGATGCCCAGCCGCTGCGCTTCCTGTTGCGAGCGTTCGCGAAGCTGCGCATGGGCGATGGTTCCGGCGAACCGGCCGCGCGGCTCGCGGCCAAGCGCGATGTTATCCGCCACGCTCAGCTCCGGGACCAATGAGAAGTCCTGGTAGATGATTGCGATGCCACGCTGCAGCGCATCGCGCGGCATCGTCAGTCGTATCTGTTCGCCCGCGAGCACGATCTCGCCTTCATAGTCGGCGTAGTTGCCGCCGAGCACTTTCATTAGCGTGCTCTTGCCGGCGCCGTTGTGGCCGACAAGAGCATGGATCTCACCCGGCTTCAGCGAGAAGTCGACGCCCCGCACCACCGGAACGCCGGCAAAGTGCTTGCGAATATTGCGCATCTCGAGAAGCATCGGGGCAACCTCTGTCTCAGCCGCCCCAGGCGGCGGGATAGGTCTCGACGTTCTCCTTGGTGATCGTCGGCAGGTCGAGATAGTGGTTGGGCGACGGGATGTCGGCGCCCTTGCCACCGAAGAAGAGCACGGCGTCCTCGATCGCCACCTTGCCCTGCGGCGCCGGATCCTGGTCGACGGTGCCGTAGACGTTGCCCTTGATGATGGCGTTGCGGACATCGAGCGGAAAATCGCCCATGATGAACTTCACATCGGTGCGGCCGTTCTCGGCGGCGAAGTTCGCCCCGTTCACGCCTTCGGGACCCTGGTCAACGATGGCGTCGATCGCGCCTTGCGGATATTTGCTGAGATAGTCCTGGGTGATGGCAAGAGCCTTCGAATTGTCCCAGTCGGCGGCCTGCTTCTCGACGATGGCGATGTTGGGATATTTCTTCAGCGTGTCCATGAGGCCGGCCTCGCGATCAAGCTGCGCCGACGTGCCGAGCTTACCAATGATATAGGCGACCTTGCCCTTTTCCCCTAGCGCCTTGGCAATCAGGTCGCCCTGGCGCTGGCCGAAGACGAAATCGTCCACGCCGACATAAGTGAGAACCTTGGCGCCGCTGCTGACATCGGCCTTGGTGTTGACCGCCATCACCGGGATGTTGGCTCCGTTGGCCTGCCTGATCACCGGCACGATGCCCTTCGGATCGCTGGGCGCGATCATGATCATGTCGACCTGCTGGGCGATGAATTGCTGCACGATCGATATCTGGGTGGCCAAGTCGCCATTGCCGCTCTGCAGATCGAGCTGGATGCCGTTCTTCTCGGCCGTCTCCTTGGCGGTCTTGATGAGATTGGAATAGAAGGGCACGGACGTGTTCCAGATCATGAACCCTATGCGCTTGCCCTGCTGGGCCCTGCCGAGGCCGGTGCCAGCCAGCACGGCCAGACCGGCCGCGCCCGCCAACACCGAGCGCCGTGTGTAATGTGCCTGATCAGTCATGACGTTCTCCTCCTTTGTTCAGCGCATCTCGCGCTGCTTGCGTTGATAGCTGTCTAGTCCCACGGCCACGAGAATGACCGCGCCGGTGACGGCGGGTTGCCAGAAGGGCGACACGCCGATGAGGTTGAGCGCGTTGGCGATGATGCCGAGCAGCAGCGTGCCCAGCACCGCGCTCCACACCTGGCCGACGCCGCCGCTGAGCGGCACGCCACCCACCACCACGGCGGCGATCGCTGTGAGCGGCCAGTCGGCCGCACTTGCCGGCTGGCCGATGTTGGTCTGGCCAAGCAGGACGATGCCGGCGATCGCGGCAAAGAGCCCGCCAAGCGCATAGGTGGTGAGGATCACGCGGTCGACGTTGATGCCGGCCAGCCGTGCAGCGGTCTTGTTGCCGCCGACGATGTAGATGTAGTGCCCGAGCGTCGTGAAGCGCAGCACGGCCCAGGTCACCAAGGCGACCGCCGCGAAGATGATGGTCGGGATCGGCACTGGCCCGATGCGGCCGAGCCCCAGCACGGTGAAGGACTCCGGCACGCCATAGACCGGCTGCGCCGCCGTCCCGACGAACAGGAAGCCGGTGACCAGAACCTGCGTGGCCAAGGTCGTGACGAACGGATTGATGCCGATCTTGGCGATGAAGAAGCCATTGACGGCTCCGACCGCCAGTCCAAGCAGAAGTGCCGCGGCGATGCCGAGCGGCATCGAGGCCTGGACGATCAGGGCGGCCGCCACCACCGACGACATGGCGCCGACGGCGCCTACGGAAAGATCGAAGCCGCCGGTGATGATCATCAGCAGCATGCCGCAGGCGACGATGCCGATGATCGAGTTGCGCTGCAGCACGTTGGCGAAATTGGCCCAGGTCGCGAAATGCGGCACGCTCAAGTTGAAGCCGATCAAAAGCAGCACGAATATGATCAGCAGCGCGTAGCTGGAAAGCGATGCCCAACGCATCGTCGTTTTCTGCCGTGCGTCGGCGCGGTCGACCGTCATGAGGCGTGTCCTTCCATCGGCTGGCCTGCTCCCGCCGTAAGGCGCTGCGCTTCGGCCGCGCGAGCCCTTTCGCCCGCGAACAGCAGCGTGCCGACGAGCTCCGCCTGTTCGCCGAGCGACGCGGGAACCACGCGTACATTCTCGGTCGCGCGCGCGATCGAGAAGCGCCGCATCGTGTCCCTGAGCGGCACGAGCAGGCTGTCGCCGGTGCGCATCAACTCACCGCCGACGATGACCAGTTCGGGATTGAAGTAGCTGCACAGGTGCCCGACATAGCGCCCGACAAGCGCGCCGGCATCGGCCACGATCCGGCTGGCGCCGACATCGCCCTTGACGGCCCTGCGCAGCATTTCGTCGGAAGAGATGTTGCCGTGCGAGACGCTCAGCGCCTTGGCGAGCGCGTTCACCGAGACGATGGCCTCCAGACATCCGCGGCTGCCGCAGCGGCAGACGGCGCCATGTTCGTCGACGACGATATGGCCGAGCTCGCCGGCGATGCCGCCGGCGCCCCTGAAAACCTGGCCGTTGATGACGATGCCGAGGCCGACGCCGACGGAAAGAAGCACATAGAGCGCGACCTGCGCCTCACGCGCGGCGCCGTAGACACTTTCGGCGAGCGCGCCCAGATTGGCGTCGTTGTCCATATAGACCGGCAGGCCGAGACGCTGGGACAGACCGCCCGTCACATCCGTGCCGACCCAGCGCGCCAGGATCGAGCCGGCATGCAGCTCTCCCGTCGCCGCATCCACCGGTCCCGGGACACCGATGCCCACCGCCCTTATCTGCGAACGGTCGACCTTGCTCGCGGCGATGATCTTCTCGACATTCGCGGCGGCGAGATCGAGCGCCTGATCGGCGGGAACGTCGATGTCGAAGTCCGAGGAAACCTGTTCGATGATGCGATAGTTCGCATCCGAGATCGCGGCCTTGATGAAGATGCGGCCGAAGTCGATGCCGACGAAATAACCCTTGGGCGCAACGAGCGCGACGCGCGTTCCAGGCCGTCCAGCCCTGGCCGCGGGTGAAGCCGCGTCGGCGTCTTCTTCGATCAACTTCTCATCGCTGAGCGCCGCAATGACCCCTGACATGGTCGAACGCGAAACGCCGAATCGGCGCGCCAGCTCGGCCCGCGACTGAGGGCCGCTCGCGCCCAATACGTCCAGAATATTTGCCCGCAGACGTGCTTGTGATGGCGTCATGGACGCGACTGTCCTCCCGTGCTTCCAAGGCTTTGACACATAAGCGCATAATATGTCAAATCTGCACAATACCATCAAATAGTTAGTCCAAATTAGAACAAATATAGGAGTGAGTCATGGCGGAACGGCTGAGGCTGAGCGCAAGCCAGGTTCTGGCTGGACCCGACCTTCAGCCGATCAGGCAGGGTGCCCTCCTGATCGAAGGCGGCCTGATCGCCGCCGTCGGCCAGGATGGCACCGTGCCTCGCCCGGACGGATGCGCGGAGCGTGATCTCGGCGAGGCGACGCTGATGCCCGGCATGATCGACGCCCACATGCACACATTCGGCGTCGACAGCACGCAGTTGCACCTGCTCGCAACGGAACGGGAGTCATACCGCGCGGCCCGTGCCCTTGCTGAACTGAAACGGATGCTGCATGCGGGTTTCACCTCGGCCCGCTGCCTGGGATCGACAATCGGTCCGGATCTCCGGCGTGCGATCGACGACGGACTGGCCGAAGGGCCGCGGCTCAAGGTGGCGGGCGGCTTCATTTCATCCACCTCGGGCACCTGGGACAGCAGGCTCGTATCGCTTTCGGCCGCGCGGCAGGGCGGCGAGGTTGCGGACGGCGCCGACGGCCTGGTTCGGGCCGTGCGACAGCGCGTGCGCGAAGGAGCGGATTTCATCAAGCTCGGACTGTCGAAGGGCGGCGTGCACGATCGCTACCACGCATGGGGCGATGACCCGTTGGGCCAGGTGGTGACCTATAGTCTGGACGAGGTGTTGGCTGCGGTCGAGGAAGCCCATCGCAACCGGCTTTCCGTCAGCGCCCATGCCATTGGCAACGAGGCGGTGCAGCTTGCCCTCGACGGCGGCATCGACGTCATCGAACACGGCTATGGCATATCCGCCGACACGCGGGCGCGCCTGGTAGAGGAAAAAAAGATCGTCGTCACGACGATCTCGCAACTGCATTTCCACAGGATGGCTTACGATGCCTACAGGTACCCGCAGTGGGAGCGCGACGTCTACGAACGCCACTGGGCGATCATGCGGCGCGATTTCCAGCTTGGACTGGAGGCGGGCGTGCGCTATGCGCTGGGCACCGACCTGATCGGCAGGCCGACGCATCCGCTGCACGAGGCGGCGACGGAGTTCGAGCTTGCCGTGGCGTGGGGCATGGGTAAGCACGACGCTCTGCGCGCCGGAACGATGGTGGCTGCAGAGGCTCTTGGTATGGAGCGGGAAACCGGCAGCCTAGACGCAGGCAAGGCCGCCGACCTGATCGCGGTCGATGGAGATCCCCTGCTCGACATAGGCGCCCTCAGCAAGCCGATGCTCGTCTTGAAACTCGGCAGAGCGTTCGGCCAAAGCGCTTTCCCGTTCAAGTAGAAGGCTTCATCATCTCAGGGTGGAGCGCTCTATTCTTCCGCACGTAAGCGACCAGCTATCATTTCGTCATGCACTTCGACGGCTATCGACACGCCATGCGAGCGCGAGCGGGCCGCCAGGTCCTCGATCATCTTCGCCCCTAGCTTTTGCGATGCCGGAGCCGGAACGACGCGCTCATGAAAGTTTTCGGCGCCCAGCATCCGCTCGCCACCGATGACTATGGGAAGGAGGTCGATCGACTGCAGTCGGGCATCGGCATCGAAACGGCACGTCGCGACCATGCTTTTCCAGACGTCGGTTGCGCTCCACACCACTTCGCCCGCATTGAGATGGAAGAGGAAATTGCCCAGCCCGAAGAAGATCGGCGCGCCGCGATAGATCTCCACCGGCTGCAGGACGGGAGCGCCGTGACTGACGAACACCCCTGCCCCGGCATCGACGCAGGCGCGCGCGAGCGACTGAACCCATGCCGGAACCTCCCGCCAATTCGGCTCCCAATGATGGTGGTGGAGGTAGGCGATGACGAAGGCGCCCTCCGCGGCGGCCCGACGGATCGCCGAGAGGTGGCTTTGCAGGCTCGCCTCGTCCACCAGGATCCGGCGGCTGTTGTTCGAGGAGCGGCAAAAGATCGTCCCGTAAAAATCGATCTCGTCAGCCGATCGGAGTTCAGGCGGATCGTGCGGCTGGGCATAGTTGGCCCGCTCCATCCGACTGCTTTGGAAGGTGTCCCGAATGTCGGTCAGGCTCGCAAACACCTCGGGATCGACCTCAAATCGCCTCGAGACATCAAGCCCGTTCACGCCCGGCCTAGCAGGACGTCGGTCCGTCGCGTCGGCTGCATACATAGTGGCCGGGCCGGGTCCCGCATCCATGGCAACAAGCGCCACCTGTCGCGTGCCAAAGGTTTTCATTCCGGGCCGACGCGCATCCGCGGCATCGACACCGATGCCGGCGTGAAGGAACCCTCTCTCCGCCACCTCTTCGAGCGTCGACAGGACGCCAGGAGGGCCGAGGTCGAAGGCATGGTTGTTGGAGAGCGCCAGGGCGTTGAAGCCGATGTCCTTCAGCGCATCCAGCACCACGGGGGCCGAACAGCCGAAGTAGGAACCCTTCATCGGCCATCCGCCATGCCGGCCGAACACCGTCGTCTCGAAATTCGTGAAGGCGATATCGGCTTGCCGGATCAGCGCCTTGATCGCGGCAAACCCTTCGTCGGGGACCTGCCGAACATCATGATGAATGAGGGATTGCCCGGTCAGGACGAGCGTGAACGGTGAAGACATGAATAGCGAACCCTGGAGATATTTTTGGAAAGCGGTCCTTAAGCGCATCGTGCTGAAACGGATCAGGCGACGCGCTTCAAATCCTTGTTTTGAGGCCGCCGAAAATCGACGGCGACCGCTCACTTCACGAGCTGCGGGGAAATATCCACGCCGAACCATTTTTGGCTGATCTTGCCGAGCGCGCCGTCCTTGACGCTCGCGTCGATGGCCTTGTCGAAGGCCTCGGCGAGATCGGCATCCTCCTTGCGAAGACCGACACCGACGCCGGGACCCCAGGTGCCGCCTGAAAGCTGCGGGCCGAAGAATTCGACCGCCTTGCCTTCCGGCGTGTCGAGGAATTGCTTCCACATCAGACGGTCGCCCAGGCCGCCGTCGATGCGTTCGGACGCGAGGTCGAGCTTGATGTTTTCCTGGCTGTCATAGCTGCGAACCTCGGCAATATCGCCGAAGAGCTCGCGAACGACCGCCTCCGAATTGGACGAGCGAAGGACACCCAGCGTTCTGTCCTTCAGGCTCTCCCGCAGCTTTTCGATAGTCTGTTTCTTCGCCGCGTCGATGTCCGTCAGGTTCAGTTTGGCATCGATGTCGCTTGCCGGCAGGCCGAGCCCCCGGCGCATGACAATCTGGTTCGGCGCCACCGCGTAGGGAATGGAGAAGGCGATCGATTTCTTGCGCTTTTCGGTGATCGACATGCCGGCCATGATCGCATCGTATTTCTTCACCAGAAGACCGGGGATGATACCGTCCCAATCCTGGGCGACGAAGGTGCATTGCAGCTTGATTCGAGTGCAGAGCTCCTTGCCGACATCGATATCGAAGCCGACGAGCGCGCCCTTCGTGTCGATATAATCCCAGGGCGGCGAAGCCCCTTCCGAGGCAATTGTGATGGCCGTGCGCTCTTCGGCATGGGCGAGGCCGGCGGCCAGCAGGAAAGCCGCAAGGGCGCAAGTCAGATGTCTTCTCATGTCATTCCCCTTCTTGTTGGTTTGGTTTGAATTCTCGTGCGAGGTCTATGCGGCGCAGGCTCTCACGTGGGCCGCAGGCGACGCCGGTTTCGTCTGTCTTCCAGACCCTGGCGAGCTCGGGCAGCGTGATGCGGTCGGCGCCGGAAGAGCCGAGCAGCACCGCTTCATCCCCAAGCATGGCTTCGGGAATGTCCGTGACATCGATACGAAGATGTTCGAGATGGATCGGCGGCACGATTGAAGCACGCCGTCCCCTGACGAGCACCGAAGCCGAGGCATCGAGGTGCCGCGGCACCCCATGCCCCCAGCCGATGCCCAGCACCGCGAGGCGCATGTCCGGGCGATACCCCGGCAGGTCCGGCGGCGATCCCATGCTGTCGTCACTCGTCTTCAGCGCGACGATACGCGCCTTGATCGCCGACAAGGCCGCACAGATGGACAAGGTGCGGCGCCCGGCGCAAGAACTGACCAGCCCGAAGAGGAGCGCACCGGGATCGACCGCGCCCATGTCGAATTCCGGATGGTGAAGCAGGCTTTCGCTGCTTGAGACCATGATCGTTTCGGGGAGGCGCCCTGCTGCCTTCAGCTCTTCGAGAAGCGGGCTCAGGCGCGCAACCTGCTCAGGCGCCGAGGAACCGGCATCGCCGAACTCGCTGAGATGAGCATAGAGACCGGCAACGGCGATGCTGCCCTGCGAGGCGCATAGATCCAGCAGGCGTCGCAGGTTCGCGAGAGACACGCCGGCGCGCCAGAAACCCAGATCGACTTTGATGAATACCTTTAGTGGCGCGCCGGTCGCCAGCCAGCCCGCCAGATCCTCCTCGCCGGAAATCGAAATCGTCAGATCGAGATCGCGAACAAGATCGACGGCGTTCGGGCCGATGCCCGGATACATGAGGATGGGTTTTCCCGGCGCCGCCCTCCGCACCGCCAGCGCGTCGGCGGTCGACACCACGCCGAAGGCGTCGGCGCCCGCCGCGGATAAGACAGACGCGACCTTGCCCGCCCCGCATCCATAGGCATCCTGCTTCAGGCAGGCGAAGATCTTCGTGCCTTGGCCGACCGCCGCCCGGACGGCGCGATAGTTTGAGGCGATGGCCGACAGGTCGATTTCACGCCAGGCCGTCTCGGCCACGGGCAATGGATTTTGACGAGGACTATTGTTCATGGGCCACCTGCCGCAGGTCGACCCGATGCTGGTGTGCTTTTGCCCGGGGCGCGCCATTCAACCGGGCTTCCAGCAGGTGGAAAAAGCCGGCCAGGAGGAAGGTCAGGCCGAGATAGAGCACGCCGGCGGCAATGAAGATCTCGTAGGGTGCGAAGGTTTCCGAGACCAGTTTTCGCGACAGGCCGGTTATCTCCAGCAAGGTCACGGTGCTGGCGAGCGACGTCGCTTTGACCATGCTGATCACCTCGTTGGCATAGGAGGGGAGCACGCTTCGAAAGGCGATCGGGAAGATGATCCGGCGCTTGATCTGCAACGGCGACATGCCCACCGCCTGCGCCGCCTCGATCATGCCGGTGGCCACGGCCTGGATGCCGCCGCGAAAAATCTCCGTCGTGTAGGCAGCGCTATTCAAGGAAAAGGCCAGCAGGCAGCACCAGAAAGGATCGCGCAGCAGGACCCACAGCACGCTCGAGCGAATGGCGCCGATCTGGCCGAGGCCGTAGTAAATGATGAAAAGCTGGACCAGCAGGGGCGTGCCGCGAAACACATAGGTATAGGCGAGCACGGGCAGCGAAAGCCACTTGCGGGACGAGGCGCGCATGAAGGCCAGAGGCACGGCAAGGACGAGGCCGGCAAGCAGCGATGCGAATGTCAGCAGGAGCGTCAGCGGAATGCCGCCGGCAAGCGTGAGCGTGCTGGTGAGGAGAAGCGTGATGTCCATGACCTGGCGCGCCCTCACCGTCCGGGAACGGCAAAATGCCGTTCGAGAAGATTGAAGACCACCAGCGCAAGACTGGTCAGCGCGAGATAGAGGGCCGATGCGGCGAGATAGAATGTCAGCGGCGCCCGCAGCGAGCCGGCGCCGACAGCGGCGACCCGCATGATGTCGGTCAGCCCGACGATCGAGATCAGCGACGTTTCCTTGACCAGGGAGATTGACTGGTTGGCAAGTGCCGGCAGGGCGATGCGCAGCATCTGCGGGAGGATGACCAGCAACCAGGTCTGCCACGGATGCAGCCCGAGCGAGCGGGCCGCCTCGATCTGTCCCGTTGGTATGCTGAGCACCGCTCCCCGGAAGATTTCCGCCGTATAGGCGACGAAGACCATAGTGAGAGAGACGACGCCGGCGAGGAACGCATTGACCTCGACATAGCGGCCGAAGAAAGCGCTGATGGCGACCGTTCCGCCGAAAAAGATCAGCAGGATGATGATGAGCTCGGGCACGCCGCGAATGATCGTTGTGTAGAAACCGACCAGGAGGCTTACCGCCCTCCACCGCGACAATCGGCCCGCCGCCGCAAGCAATCCGAGCGCCATGCCGAGCGCGCCGCTGACGAGCGCCAGCAGCACGGTCGTCTTCAGTCCGTTGACGAACTGCACCATGAACCCGTCCATGCGCGAAGCCCTTCTATCGATGTGAGGCGAGAAAGCCGCGAAGGCGGCTGGAGACGGGAGAGGAGAAGAATTGCCGCGGCGGGCTTTCCTCTTCGATCAGCCCGCGATGCATGAAGGCCGCCCGCGTCGACACCTCGCGCGCGAAAGCCATTTCGTGGGTGACGATCACCATGGTGCGCCCCTCCTCCGCAAGCGCGGCCATAACGCGCAGCACTTCGCCCACCAGTTCTGGATCCAGCCCCGAGGTCGGCTCGTCGAAGAGCAGCACGCCTGGCTCCATCGCCAGCGCGCGGGCAATCGCCACGCGCTGCTGCTGGCCGCCGGAGAGATGGTGGGGATAGGCGTACGCCTTGCCCGACAGCCCCACCTTGGCCAGGTAATGATGCCCGAGATCGGCCGCTGCATTGCGCCGGAGTCCCTTCACGAGGACGGGGCCCTCCGTGACATTCTCAAGCGCCGTCTTGTGGGGCCAGAGATTGAAGTTCTGGAACACCATGCCGACGGAAGCCCGCGCTCTTCGGACCTGCCCTTGGTCGAGGATGGCAGCCGGCCCGCCATGCTGCGATGCGGCCCGGATCGCCAGCTTCTCGCCGTGGATCCAGATGTCGCCGCGGTCGGGGACTGTCAGGAGATTGAGGCATCGCAGCAGCGTGCTCTTGCCCGAGCCGCTGCTGCCGACGATCGAGAGAATTTCACCTGGACGGACGTCGAGATCGACGCCGCGCAGGACATCGTTGCCGCCAAGCCGTTTTTCGATCCGCTCGGCACGGATGCCGTGCGTCAGGGTCAGGTCAGATGTCGGACCGCCAGGCATCAGGCGCTCCGCGCGGGAGACCGCCTGCCGCCGATGCGAGTCGCGGGAAATGCTGGACACGGCAAAGCCCTTGCTGCGCGCATGGAGCGGCACCATCCTTCTGCTTTCGGTTGTCGATGTGTGGGACCGTCCCTTCGGCGGCGCCACGCGCGTTCGGAACGGCGTCTTGATCTCAGAATTGCCTGCGAGCTTTGCGCAGGTCAATTTATAAGCGAAATTATTTTTCGATAAGGTCAGCTAATATGGTCGAGCGTCATCTCAAGGCGATTGATCACCTTCGGCACTGTTGCAGCAATCGGCATGGCGCGGTCGGCAGGGTGGTATAAGTTGATCTTTGCACTCAGAACGCCAATCGGCAGCCGCACGGAAGCCTCGTCATGGTGGAAATCGCGAAAACCGGCATCACGCTGCGCCAGCTTCAGATCCTGCGCGAGGTCGTCAGGTCAGGCTCGGAACGGGCCGCCGCCAAGGCGCTCGAAATCACCCAGCCCGCCGTCAGCCAGCAAATTCGGATCTTGGAGGGCCTGCTCAGCGTGCAGTTGTTCGTGCGCGACAAAGGGCGGCTTCTTCCGACGGCCCAGACGATGATCCTCTTTCGCGACAGCGACGCGACCTTCGTTCAGATGGAGAGGATCGCCAAGACGGTCGAGACGCTGAAGGGCATCGACAGCGACACGATCAGCATCGCAGCGCCGCACATCTTCTCGCTGCGGCTTCTTCCGGAGGCTTTCCATAGGCTGCGCTCACGCGAGCAGGTCGCGAGCATCGTTCTCAAATCGGGCACCTACCCCGAAGTCGCGGACCATGTGCTGGAGGGACGCGCCGACATCGGAATTTCGCGGCTGCCGCTGGACGGCAACGTCTTCGACTGGCGTCCGGCGACGACCGCGACCAATGTCTACGTCTTCGCCCGGGGCCACCGGTTCGCGCAAAAGGACGTCATCAGGCCGGAAGACCTCGTGGGAGAACCGCTTGCGGATCTCGAACCCCAGATGCAGTCGCATCTCATGAATGAGAACGCCATGCGATATATGGGCGCGGAACCGCATCTCGCCATACAGGTCGATGTCATTGGCCAAGAGGTCAGTTTCGTCGCCGCGGGCCTGGGCATTTCAAGCAGCAACACCTTCGCCGCCCGGCAATATGCGTCTTTTCCGGTGGAAGTCCGCCCCTTCGAGCCAAGCGCGCTCTACCACTACGTGGTGTTCTGGCAAAAAGGCCGGCGGTTGGGCACGCTGCTTCAGAAAGCCGTGAATGTGCTTGTCGAGTGCGCGCAGGACGGAACGGAACGAGCTTGATGGCCGCATCTCAGACCCGTCGCTTGGGAAACGGCATGCCGGCGCTGTGGGCGGCGGCGCCGCCGTCGACGGGGATGATGGCGCCCGAGATGTAGGACGCTTCCGGCGAAACCAGGAAGGCGATGAGGTTCGCCACTTCTTCCGGCCTGGCCATGCGCTGCTGCGGCAATTGCAACTGCTGGCCGGCCGAGAAAGCTTCCATGACGCCCGACATCATCTCGGTGGCGGTCGGTCCCGGGCAGATGCAATTCACGCGGATGCCGAAACGGCCATAGTCGACCGACCAGGAGCGGGTCAGCGCGACGAGAGCGCCTTTCGATGCCGTGTAGGCATCCGCCAACGGCATGGCTCGCAAGGCCGCAATGCTCGACAAGAGCACGATCGCGCCATCGCTGCGCATCGAGGGCCGGAAGGCGCGCACGCTCAGCATCACGCCCGTCAGGTTGACGGCAAGGGTGCGGTGCCAGGCATCGAGCTTCAGCTGTTCGGCGCGGCTGTCGTCGGGCCGCAGATTGATGCCGGCGCAGGTGACCAGCGCGTCGAGCTCGCCGATCTCGCTGGCGCGGTCGCGAAGCTCGTTGTCCGAGGTGACATCACAGATGTGGCTGACGATAGCCGGATCGGGATTGGGCCGGCGGTCGAGCGAATGCACCTTCCATCCGCGATCCTTGAGGATTGCGGCGGCGGTGCCGCCAATGCCCCTGGCGCCACCCGTGATGACGGCGACCGGCATCGCCGCGCTCATTGCGCCGCCCCGGACTTTTCGAGCCGGAAGACCGGCAATACCATCTCTCCGGCCGGTTCGAAGTCGACGCTGACCCGGTCGCCGATGCGCGCCTCCAGCGCGCCGTCGCCAACGATGTTGCTCATCAGCTGCACGCCCTCGTCGAGGCGGATGACGGCGATCACATAGGGCAGCCGGTCGGCAAAGCCGGTCGGCGGGCCGGCGAGCTGGACCGTGACGGCGTAGATCTCGCCCTTGCCGGCCGAAGCGCGCCAGCTCAGCCTCTCGCCAAGGCAGTAAGGGCAAACGCGCTTGGGGTACATGATCGGCCGGTCACAGTCGCGGCATTCCTGGACGACGAAGTGGCGCTCGGCGGCGGCCTGCCAATAGCCGGCGGACCAATGGGTGGGATGCGGTAGCGGGCGCGGGGCGTTGCTCATGCTAGGGCTCCTTCGACAGCACGGTGACGTGCGAATCCATCCATGTCCCCCCGGACGCGGTTTCGACGGCGTTGACCAGGTTCGGCACCTGCCGCGCGCCTGCCTTGCCCATCAATTGCCGGAAGGCCTCCACCAGCACCGCGATGCCGCCGCCGACCGCCGTATGTCCTTGCGAAAGCATGCCGCCATTGGTGGTCATCGGCAGCGAGCCGCCCGGTGAAGTCTCGCCCGCCGCAATGAAAGCGCCGGCGCGCTCGCCGCGGCAGAGCTTCAAGCCGTCCAGCGCGATCATGGCGAACACCGGATAGGCGTCGTAGAGTTCGGCGATCTGGATGTCCCTCGGACCGATCCCAGCCTTTTCGTAAGCCTGCGCCGCCGCCTGCTCGTAGCCGAGCTTGCCGAGATCGGTATCCTGCGAGGTCGTGTAATGGGTGACCAGCGAGCCGTGGCCGCGCACATAGACCGGGGTCGAAGTGATGTGAGGTGCATCCTCGGCGCGGGCGATGATGAAGGCCGCCGCGCCGTCGGCCAGCATGTTGCAATGCTTGGCCCTCAGCGGCGTCGCCACCATCTTGGAGGCCAGCACCTCCTCGATGGTCAGCGGCGTACGGAACATTGCATGCGGGTTGAGCTCGGCCCATTTGCGCAGCGACACGCAAAGGGCCGCCATCTCCTCGTCGGTGGTGCCGCTCTCGTGCATGTAGCGGTTGGAAGCGAGCGCGCCGACCGCGTTCATGTTGTGGCCATAGGGCGCCTCCCATTCCTCGGAGACGCCGGTGGTCGCGAACAGGTCGATGCCGACCTGTTTCGGCAGCGAGCCGACGGCGTCGGAATGGACGCACAGCACGTTGCGGGCAAGGCCGCTGGCGACAAGCCCTTCGGCGACGGCAAGCATGCTGGTGCTGGTGGCGCCGCCCGACATCACCTGCACGTTCATCCTGGCCGAGCGCAGCATGCCGAGCTCCTCGCAGAGCCTGGAGAATACCAGGTCGACATTGAAGTGGCGCGACGCCAGCGCGCCGACCGGCATGACCACGTCGATGTCGCGCGGCGACATGCCGGCATCGAGGATCGCCGCGCGGCAGGCGAGCACCGCCGCCTCGATCTCGCTGCGTTCGGGAAAGCGGCCGGACGGCACTTCGCCTATCCCGACCGCGGCGGCTCTGGCTTTCTGCATCAACGCGAAACCTCCTGCTATTGCCGACGCCGCCGTTCAGTGCACGGCGGCGTACATGATCTTTTCTTCGGTGGCGTCCTCGGCGCGGAACTCCTCCACCACGCGGCCCTTCTGGCAGACCAGGATGCGGTCGCTGATGCCAAGGATCTCCGGCAGGTAGGACGAGATGACGATGACCGCGAGGCCGTCATCGGCAAGCCGCTCGATCAGCTGGTGGATCTCGGCGATGGCGCCGACATCGACGCCGCGCGTCGGCTCATCGAAGATGATGATCCGCGGCTTCTGCACCAGCGACTTGGCGATGACGACCTTCTGCTGGTTGCCGCCCGACAGTTCGATGACGCGCGCATCGGCATTGATCGAGCGGATCGCCAGTTTCTCGCTCCAGCCGCGCGCGATCGCCGCGATCTCGGACGTGCGCACCACCTGACCCTTGTTGAAGCCGGCGGCAATGTGGCCGACGCCGACATTCTGCGCGATCGACATGGTGTCGAAAAAACCTTCGAGCTTGCGGTCCTCGGTGACGTAGACGATGCCGTCGCGCACCGCCTGGCGCGGCACGCGGTAGCGGACCGACTGGTCGCCGAGCCTGGTCTCGCCGCCATGCAGGAAGTTGCGCTTGGCGATGCCGGCGATGATTTTGGCGGTCTCGGTGCGGCCCGAGCCGATCAGCCCGAACATGCCGGTGACCTGTCCTGCATAGACGGTGAAGGAGGTGTTGCGCACCACCTTGCCCATGGAGAGATTCTGCACCGACAGCACCCGCTCGCCGGGCCTGCGGCGCGTCCTCTCGCCTTCGCCGTAGAGGTCGCGCGACAGCGCCCGCCCGACCATGGCGGTGACGATCCGCTCGCGGTCGAAGGTGGCGCGGTCGTCGCTGATCACCAGCCTGCCGTCGCGCAGGATGGTGATGCGGTCGGAAAGCTCTAGCGCCTCCTCCAGCGCGTGGCTGATGAAAACGATCGACACGCCATCGCTCTTCAAGCGTCGGACCAGGGAGAAGAAATAGTGCTTTTCCTCCGGCGTCAGCGAGGCGGTGGGTTCGTCGAAGACGATGACGCGCGCCTGCTGCCGCACCGCGCGTGCGATCTCCACCATCTGCTTCTTGGCGACGCCGAGCCCGGCGACATTCGCCCAGGGATCGACATTGAAGTTGAGCGACTGCAGGAACTGTTGCGCGGCGATGTAGAGCGGTCGCAGTTTGTTGAAGAAGCGCTCGTCGCCGAGGAAGATGTTCTGCGCCACCGTCATCGACGGCACCAGGCTGTTTTCCTGATAGACCATGTTGATGCCGCGCCGCATGGCGTCGGCCGGCGAGGTAAAGGAGACCGGAACACCCTCGAGCAGGATCTCACCCGCGCTTGGCTGGACGACGCCGGCCATCAGCTTGGTCAACGTCGATTTGCCGGCGCCGTTTTCACCAAGCAGCGCATGGATCTCGCCCTTGCGCAGCGTGAAGTCGACGGCCTCTATCGCCGCGACGCCGCCATAGCGCTTGGTGACGCCGCGCATCTCGATCAGCACGTCGCTCATGGCAGCGCCTCCGGATCGGGATCGAGCCGCAGCACGGCGTCGCCGCCCGTGGAGGTTATCAGCAGGGCGCCCTTATCCTCGATGCAGGAGGTGATGCCGTGTCTCGTTCCGTCGGCACGGCTGTGCCAGCTGGTCACCGGGCGGAACTGCGCGTCCAACGCCAGCACCAGTCCGAACGACCGCGTCGGTGCCCAGGGCTTCAGCATGCCGAGTTGCTTCAGCGCGCCGCCCTGGAGCGGCTCGAGGAAGGACCGCGGCGCGGTGAGCGATGGCGCGATCCAGAATTCCTCCTCGATGTCGCGCATCATCTCGTCGCAGTAATCCCGTTCGCCGAGGACGAATTCGATGAGCTGACCGCGCGGCGCGAAGACGCTCAGCCAGACGCCGCCGCCGGCGCGCTCCGACAGCCGGGCGGGATAGCCGGGCAGGTCGCTGAGCAGCGTCGTCGTCCGGCCGCCTGCATCAATCGAGACGAGCCGGCTGCGCCAGCTTTCCGAGACGACGAGGCGTCCGTCCGCGGCACGCAGGATGCCGTTCGGATAGGCAAGGCCGTCGGCGAGGCAGGCCGGCTTGCCGCCAAGCGGCACACGCCAGACCGAGCCGGTGGCGCCGCGCTGCATCAGGTCGCGCTTCCAGCGCGCCGGCGCATTGCGGCTCGATCCGAGGCAGACGATCAGCGTGGACGCGTCCTCGAAGGCGAGCGCCGTCGGGCAGACCAGCGGGCGACCGTTGAGCGTGTCGATCGACAACCCGTCATGCGCGCCGCCCTTGATCAGGATCCGGCCGCTCTCCAGCCCGATCGCCAGCCCGCCGTCCGGACCGGCGGCCAGCGCGCTGATATCCGCGTCGAAGCGATGAACGGGTTCGCCACCGCCATCGAGCCGCAGCACCCCGTTGCGGCTGGAGAACAGCACGCCTTGTTCGGTGTGCACGAGATTGTCCGGAGCGGGTGCTGCGCGCACCAGTTCGGCCGTCTCGATCGCCTGGTTCGGCTGCAACGCGCCGTCCATCGGCGGCGTCGTCACGGCGAAGGCGCCGGCGCCGCGCAGACGATCGTACCAGCGGGAAAGTGCTGCCATCATGGCTTTTCCCCGCGGTAGGAGGCGGAGGCCGTCCATTCCGGGTCGGCGCCCGGGATGCGGTAGCGGCCGATGCGGTTGTTGGAGACGCCGCCGAGATAGAGCCAGCCGCGATCTTCCCGCATCGAGGTGATCATCGGATGGTTGGCGCCGCGCCGGTCCCACAGGCAGTCGGTGATGCGGCCGCTCTCGTCGAACTTGACCACGCAGCCATAGTTCATGTTGGGGAACAGCCATGCGTCCGGCGCCACTCTCTCGACCATGCGCTTGCGAAAAGCCGGCTTGCGCAGCGCCATGTCGAAGGCGGGTGTGCGCATGCCGACCAGCGCCAGCCAGTAGCCGCCGTCGGAGGCGCGGTTGATGTTGTCGGGATAGCCCGGCAGGTCGGGGATCACCACCTCGCGCCGGCCGCGCTTTGGCCCGTCGAACCAGTAGCGCGAGATCGAGCAGTCCCAGGTCTCGGCGAAGAAGAAGGACTGACCGTCGCGCGCCATACAGATGCCGTTCGGAAAGCGCAGGTTCGAGATCACGGTCCGGGTCGAGCCGGTGCGTGGATCGAAGCAAATGATCCGACCGTTGCCGCGCGCCTCCAGCGCGTCGATCATCCATTCCGACATGTCGAAGCGGATCGTCGCCTCGCTGAAGAAAATCCGCCCATCGGGCGCGATGTCGAGATCGTCGGCGAGCCGCATGCGCGAATCGTCGATCACCGAGAACCAGCTGCGGTTGGTCTGGTCGGACAGTTTTGTCGCCTTGCGGTCCGGGCCGATGCTGTAGACGCCCATGCCGGCGACGCAGGTGACGAGATTGCCGTCGCGGTCGAAGGCCATACCGAGCGGATGGCCGCCAATGTGGACGAAGACTTCCTTGCGCCTATGGTCCGGGGCGAGGAAGCGGATGATGTCGCCCTGGCGCGTGCCGCTGTAGAGATTGCCTTCGGCGTCGAGGATCGGGTCTTCCGGCCCCTCGATCTCGCCGAGCCCGATCAGTTCAACATCTTTGAGCCGGTCGTTAAGCGCATAGGGCGAGCCGGAATGTTCGCCGGTCGCGGGCGAAGCGCCGAGCTTCATGTAAGTCGGCGAGACATAGACGCGCGACAGCACCTTGGCGCGGTTCTTCAACCATTTGACGTCGATGGCCACCGCTGCCAGCAGCACCAGGCCGAGCACCAGCGAGCTGCCGCCGGTCGGCAGGCTGAGGCGGATCAGGCTGTTGGAGACGATCAGCACGATGGTGGTGCCAAGCAGCGCCTTGAACACCGAGCCGCGCCCGCCGCCGAGACTGTTGCCGCCGACGACCGCCGCCGTCAGCGCCAGCACCTCCATGCCGAAGCCGGTATCGGAGCCGGCGGCGTTGAGGCGCGAGGCATAGAAGATGCCGGCGACGGCGGCCAGCGTGCCGGAGACGACATAGGTCATGGCGACGGTGCGGCGCACCGGCAGGCCGGCATTGTAGGCAGAGCGGCGCGAGCCGCCGACGGCGAGGATATGCCAGCCCGGCCTCAGCCTGGTCAGGAAGACGTGGCCGGCGATGGCAACCACCAGCGCCACGACAAGCGAGACCGGCATACCGAGCACGTGCTTGAAGCTGATGAAGTCCCAGATCGCCGAGCGCGTCACCGGCCGCGCCACCTTCACCGCATAGGCGAGGATCAGCATGTCGACGAGCGAGCGCACGATGATCAGCGTCACCAGGGTCGTGAGAAAAGCGCGCAGCCTGAGATAGCCGACCAGCACCCCGTTCACCAGGCCGACCGCCGCGCCGCAGGCCAGCGCGATCGGGATGACCAGAAGGATCGGCCAGCCCAGCATGTTGAACAGCGCCAGCGTGACGAAATTCGCCAGCGCGAACACCGAGCCGACGCTGAGATCGATGCCGCCGCCGAGCATGACGACGGTCATGGCGAGCACGACCAGCAGCAATTCGCCGAACTGCGGTGCCAGCCCGCTAAGGCCGCCGAGCGTCAAAAGGCCCGGGATGAGCGCGCCGAAGACGGCGAGCGTCAGCACCAGGATGACGAACGGGATGGCGTTGTCGATCCAGTTCTTGGCGAGGATCTCGCCAAGAACATGGTCCGGCACCAGACGGTAGCGCAGTCGGGTCAGCGTTTCGCGCATCAAATCAACAGACAGCGGAGAGCGGTAAAGGCCGGCGCCGGCTTGCGGCCGGGCGCCGGCAGATTGATGTCACGGGCCGTATTTCTTGACGTCGTCAAGGTTCCAGCAGGCACCGGGGTAATTGCTGTCCTTGGTGATCGTCTTCAGCGGCGTGTAGAGCGCGTAGGCCTTGGCGCCGGGTTCCGCCGGTTTGTTCTGGAGGATGGAGCGCACCGCCATCATCAGGTCGCGCGCCTGGCCCTTGGCGTCGTAGCTGATGTAGGTCGAGAAATTGCCGTTCGCGACATTGTCGCAGGCCGAAGCCTGGTTGCCGCCGCCGGAGCTCACCAGCGCCACCTGACCGGTCTTGCCGGCCTCCTTGATGGCGGCGGCGATGCCGACATCCATATTGTCCCACATGCCGATGAAGCCGCAGAGATCGGGATTGGCCTTCAGCACGGTGACCGCGATGGCGTGCGCCTTGCTGGCATCCCAGTCGGCCGCCTGGTTTGAGACGATCTGCACCTCGGGATGCTGCTTGAGCGTCGCCTCGATAGCCTGGATGCCGTATTGCGAGGTCGGGTTGGTCAGCACGCCCTGCATGACGGCGATCTTGCCGGACTTGCCGCTGCCGGCGCCGCAGGCCTTGACGATCGCCTCCGTCTGCTTGACGGCGATATCGTACCAGTTGGCGCCGATGAAGACGTCGCCATTGGCATCGGCCTTGAGGTTCATGGTGACGACCGGGATGCCCTGCGCATTCGCCTGCTGGATGAGGCGCGTATAGGTCTGAATTTCCGGCGGATGCACGACGATGACGTCGGGCTGCTCGGAGATCAGTTGCGAGAAGGCCTGCGCGCCGGCGTCGACGTTCCAGTTCGGGTCGCGGATGGTCAGGGTGTAGCCGAAAGTTTCGGCGTCATGCTTGAGGCCGGCCGCCCAGGCCTCGGTCAGGTCGAAGCCCATGGCGATCGGCACGAAGGCGACCTTCTTGCCCTTCATCGCCGCCGCGCTTTCATTGACCAGCCCGTCGTCGGGCTGTTCGGCGCGCACGGCACCGACGAGGCCGTATGCGCCGATCCCTACTGCAAGCAGGGTTGTCAGGATATTTTTCTTCATTGCTTTCCTCCCATGGTCCAACATTCGAGTTCGTCCCTCGCTGGTGTTGCGCCTGGTGCGGCCAGCGCCCGCACCTCAGATGTCTCCCTGCTGCGACGTCTGCTCGTCGCGCGGGTTCATGATGGAATCGACGACGATCGCCGCGAGCAGGATCAGGCTCTTGATGATGTTCTGCAGCATGTAGGGGACGTTCATGATCGTCATGCCGTTGACCAGCACGCCGATCATCAGCGTGCCGACAATGACGTTGCGGATGCTGCCCTTGCCGCCGGAGAGGCCAACGCCGCCGATCACCACCACCAGGATGACGTCGTAAACCAGGTTCGAGCGCGCTATGCGGGTCTCGACGCTGTCGACCGAGGTCGCGGCGATGATGCCAGCGACGAAGGCGATGGCCGCCGCCGTCACATATTGCAGCAGGATCAGCGGCCGGATCGGCACGCCCGTCGAGCGCGCCGCGACCGGGTTGTCGCCCATCGCATAGAGGAAGCGGCCGGGAACGGTGATGCGCAGCACGGCATGCGCCACCAGCGCCACAAGGCCGAACAGGAGCACTGCGTTGGGCACGCCGAGCACCTGGCCGCTGCCGATCCATTTGAACCAGGTATCGGCCGCGCCCTTGAGGTAGATGAGGTTGTCGTCGAGCAGCAGCGAGCGGACGAAGCCATAGGCGACCGTGCCCATGGCGAGCGTGGCGAAGATGGCGGGGATCTCGACATAGGCGACCAGGAAGCCGTTGACGAGGCCGATGGCTAAGGCCAGGCCGAGCCCCATCAGGATGGCGAGATCGATCGGCACGCCATTGTTGGAGAGCTGCAGCACCCAGGCCACCGACACCGCCATGGTGGCGACGATGGAGAGGTCGATGCCGCGGCCGATGATGGCGAGCGCCATGGCGACGCCGAGGATGCCGAGGATCGATACGTTCTGGATCAGCGCCAGGATGTTGCCGGCGGTGAGGAAGGAGTTGAGCGTCGCAGAAAACAACACGAAGAGTGCCGCGGTAATGGCGATGACAATGCGTTCCTGGGTGAAGGCGAAGGCGGTCGACGGTCTCATGGGCGTGCCTCGCTTGCCAGTCTCTGCTCCAGCGGCTGGCGCTGGATCTTGCCGGTGGCGTTGCGCTCCAGCTCCTCGTCACGCAGGAAGATCACCCGCTTGGGCAGCTTGTAGCGCGCGATCCTGCCGTCGAGGAAGGCGATGACATCGTCCGCCGTCAGGCTCTCGTCGGCCGGCACGACGAAGGCGACGGGCACTTCGCCCCAGCGGCTGTCGGGTTGCCGCACGACGATCGCCTCGCGGATGCGCTCGCTTTCCCGCAGCACCAGCTCCAGTTCGGCCGGATAGATGTTTTCCCCGCCCGACTTGATCAGATATTTGCGGCGCTCGACGAAGTGGAGCGTGCCGTCGGCGTTGCGGATGAAATCGTCGCCCATGTAGAACCAGCCGCCGCGAAAATCACGCTCGGTTGCTTCCGGCGCGTTCCAGTAGCCGCTGAACAGCGTCGGCGAGCGCAATGTCATCTCGCCGACTTCGCCGATCGCCACCTCGCGGTTGTCCTCGTCGACCAGTCGGATCTCGCAGGCGGAGGTCTGCCGCTTGGCGAAAGAGGTGGGCAGGATGCCGGCGGGGATCCTGTCGCCGCTGGCGGGCGCGATCCCCGTCTCGGTCGAACCGAAGCTGTTGAGGAATGGCGCCGCCACCAGCCGCGAGATTTCCGCGATCTGCGCCGGCGGCACCAGATTGGCCATGCAGCCGGCGGCGGCGACCCGGCGCGGTGGTTTCGAGGCGCGCCGCTGCGCCTCGATCATGCGTTCGATCATGCCAGGCATCAGCACGAACCAGCCGACATCGATTTCGGTCAGCGCATGGGCAATCGCATCGGCGTCGAAGCCGTCGACGATATAGACCGGTGCGCCGTGGCAAAGCGCTGCAAAGGCCGGATCGGCCGCCGCCATGTGGAACAGCGGCGACCAGGCGATCGAGCCGTCGCTCGGGCGGATCGCCCAATCGGCCATCATCACCAGCGCCCGGGCAATGATGGCGCGATGGCTGATGACGGCGCCCTTGGGCAGGCCGGTGGTGCCGCTGGTGTAGAGGATCAACAGCCCGTCCTCGGCGCTTGCGGAGATAGGCGCTTCCTCCGGCGAACCGGATCCGACCAGCCGCTCGTAGTCGTCTCCGAAGAGGATCTGCGGATAGGACAGTCCGAGCGCCGGCGTCGCCTCGCCGAAGCGCGGCGACGCGAAGATGAGGCGGGGTTCGACGAGCCTGAGGCAATGGGCGAGTTCCGGCGCTGCCTGCCGCCAGTTCTGGCAGGCCGCGATGGCGCCGATCTTGGCGCAGGCAAGCACGATTTCGATATATTCCGGCCGATTCTCCGAGACGATGGCGACACGGTCGCCTGTCGCCACGCCGCTGCGCACGAGTGCGGACGCCAGCCGGTTGACGCGTTCATTGAGCGCCCCGTAGCTGATTGCCCTGTCGGCCTGGACGATGGCGGGAGCGGTGGCATTGGCGCGCGCGCTGTCGCGGAAGAGCGACGCGACCGTTGGTCCCGCGGCGGCGGCGCGGACCGCGGCGGATGCAAGCAAGCGCGCGGCGCCCGTAACTCTCACGCAGTCCTCCGGCGGCTCGATCCGTCGAGGCCGGCCGACGCGCGGGCAGACCCCTGGCGCGGATTTTCGACACGCGCCAACACTTGGCGCGACACGGGCTGCCGCATCCCTTCTCCTCCCGGACAACGACTTGTTTCCTAGATGTTTCCTATAAGAAAACTTCCATGTCAACTCGATTCGTGCGATACGGTGCACCGGCGCCGGGGCGCGTCCGAGTGATGCGCGCCAGCGGGTTCGGAACGATCCTATCGGGGAAGAAAATGGACGCCAGCGCCAAGATGGGAGAAATCGGCGCATCCTTGCGCCGGCTGCGCAAGACCGCGAACTTGACCGTCGAGGCCGCGGCGCGCCAGGCCGAGGTGACCAAAGGCTATCTCTCGAAGGTCGAATCCGGCGCCTCGCAGCCCTCGATCGCGGTGGTCAGCCGGCTGGCCGACGTCTACGGCGTGCCCTTGTCGGATGTCTTCATTTCGCCTGGCGAGAAGGGCCCGATCTCTATAGTTCGCGCCGATGAGCGCAGGCTGATCAACCGCAACGGCAGCGAGCTCGGCTATGTCTACGAGGTGGCCTCCTTCAACAAGGCCAATCCGCGATCCGAGATTTTCTTCCTGACCTTGCCCTGCATCGAGGACGCGCAGTTGCCGCGCTTCCGCCATGCCGGCGAGGAGATATTGCTGATGCTGGAGGGGCGCATCCGCTTCGACTATGCCGGCACCGAGATTATCCTGGGGCCGGGCGACTGCATCCAGTTCGAATCCTCCTTCGAGCACAATGGCGTCGCCATCGATGGCAAGGAGGCCAAGGCCTTTGTGGTCATCACACCTGAAAGATGATGCGGCAGACGGCCAAGCGCATTCCGACTCCCTAACAAGGGCTGGGACGCGGTCATCGCGGCCGCGATGCGCGAGCGGCGTTGAAGACCCACAGGGAGGGAAGCTGCAACGACGGCAGCGGCTTCACGCTATTGGAAAGGCCCCCTGAGATTCAGCGTCTCGGCCAAAAGACAGAAGCGGTCGATCAGCCGGACAAGCTCTTCGCCTTGTTCGGCCATGTTTTTGCCGCGCTCGGCGGACGGCGTGTCCGACAGGGCCTTCCACAACCGGCTTTGCCGGTCGCAGACATCCGCCAATTCGGAGCATTCGCCGGAAGTCAATCTCAGGAGGCGGTCCGCCGTCACCGGTCCGATGCCGGCAGGCGTCGTCGCCCCCTCGGAAACATAGCCCGGCGGTAGGGTGCCTTTGGCATTCGTCGCCGATTTTCGGCAGATGACGTCGAAGATCTGGTCGACGGCCTGCTTGGCGCCGGCGACGCGCGAAGGATGGTCGGTGTCGGCCGCGGCGTGCGGCAGAAGCTCGAGCCTGGCGCCATGCCTTTCGACAAGGTCGAGATAGGGCAGCATCGGGCCGGAAAGACGCCCGGTCGAGGCATCCCTGAACAGGTCGGCATCGATGGCGGCGTGGCGCACCTGCCCTGCATCCAGAGCGTCGCCAAGCGCCGCAACGTCGACAAGCTCGCCGCGATCGTAGTTGACCAGCACCGCGCCCTTGTTCATGCGTGACAGCACCTCGGCACCGATGAGCCCGGCATTGGCATAGCGGCCGGTCTGCGCATCCTGCTTGCCCAGGCCGACATGGACGCTGAGCACGTCGGCGCCATCGGCCGCATCACCAAGGTCAGCCGCAAAGGCAAAGCCCTCGGCTTCGATCCAGTCGCGGTGCCGTGGCCGTGCATGGATCACCACGCGCATGCCGAAGGCCCGGGCGAGCCTGGCCACCTCGCGGCCGATATTGCCGTAGCCGATGATCGCGATCGTCTTGCCTTCAAGCTTTTCGGTCGGGAAATCGCGCAGCTCCCGGCCGGTGTCGAAGGCGCCGCGCGCCACCCGCTCGTGAAGCAGGTCGACAGGGGGAGATCCGGCAGCACCTTCAGGATCGCCTTCATCACCATTTGCGCCGTAGCGCGGCTGTTGATGCCGGGCGTATTCATCAGCACCGCGGTGCCGCCCTCGCCGCTGCCGCCGCCCTAGGAGCGCGACCCCATATTGCCGGTGCCGGCACCGATGCGCACGCCGGCCAACGGAAAGACGGTCTCGGCAGGCAGAAAGGTCGCGGCGGCGATGACGGCGTCATAGCGTCCATCTCCCGCGGCTTCGATCAGTTCTTCGCGGGTGCTGAGGTCCGGCTGGTAGAAGAAATGCACCCGGCCATGCTCTAGGCCTGCTTTGTCGCCAAGCGCGGACAGGTGAAAGCGACCGCCCTTGGCTTCGATATGAGCACGCACTTCGCTTGGGTCAGGCTTGCCGTCGGGTCCAAAGCGCAGGCCGACCAGATCACAGATCAGCACGGCGTAAGCGCTTTGCGGATCGATCGGCTCCACTGCCTGTGGGCTGGTGTTTGCGGTCACGTCGTTTCCCCCAAAGCAAGAACGGCATGCCTGCTCCGACAGCAGGTGTCCTGGATGATCAGAACCTATCCGCTCGGAAAGGCGTCAGATCGATCACCGACGGCAAACCGGCGGCGAGTTGCGACACGATCTTGCCGGTAACGGCGCCGCCGATGAGGCCCTGATGGCCGTGGCCGAAGGCGTAGATGACGTTTTTCGCCCGCGACGCGCGGTCTATGACCGGAATGGAGTCGGGCGTGCCCGGGCGATGTCCCATCCAGCGTGTCACTTCGCCTATTTCCAGCTTCCTGAACATCGGCCGCGCCTGCTTCAGGAGAGTATCCGCCCGGTTCATGTTCGCCGGCGCTTTCAGGCCGGCGAACTCGACGTTGCCGGCGATCCGCAAACCATCTTCCATCGGCGACGCCACGAACTTTCGGTCGGCCGAGATCGTCTGGATGCGCAGGCCCGTATCGGCGCCCTTGACCATGATGTGATAGCCGCGCTCGGTCTCGAGCGGAATGCGGTCGCCAAGCATGCGGGCAAGCTCGCCCGACCAGGCGCCGGCGCAAAGCACAACGGTTTCGACCGGCATGCGCCCGCCGCCTTCCAGCCGCAGCGCCGATGGACCGTTGGCGGCCAGGTCGAAGCCGATCACTTTTGCCCGTGTGAAGCGAGCTCCCTGCCGCGCAGCATGCTCGGCGAGCCTGGCGACAAGCCGACCCGGATTCGGGCATTGGCCCTGTTCGGGCAGATAGACCGCGCTCTTGAAGATCGGCGCCAGCGCCGGTTCGAGTTGGCGGATCTCGTCGGCATCGAGGATATCGACCTTGACGCCGTGCGCACGCCGGAGCCCGAGGCCATAGGCGCCCTTCGACGGCCCATCGGCCGTCTCGTGGACGAAGAGCTGGCCGCGTTTCTGCAAAAGATCCTCGCAGCCGGCGGCCTTGATCAGCGGCTCGTAGCATTCGAATGTGTAGCGGTGCAGCGAGCGCATCGCCGCCGATATCGCCTCGACGCGCGGCTTGCGGCTGGCGGCGAGGAAGCGCAGCAGCCAGGGCAGCGCGTGCGGCAGATAGGCGAGCCGCACGATCAAAGGCCCTTCCGGATCCATTAGCCATTTCGGCACGTTGCGCAGCACACCCGGCATCGCGTTCGGGATGCAGGAACCCGGGCAGATGCCGCCGGCATTGCCGAAGGAGCATTGCTCCTGCGACCCCGGCAAGGCCGGATCGACAACCTCGACGGCAAAACCCTGCTCAAGCAGGTAGTTCGCGGCGCAGACGCCGATGATGCCGGCGCCGATGACCGTCACCTTGCCGCGCGGCGTGCCTATCGATGTCATGGCGATCGATCCGTTTTGCAGGTCAGGGCGCGGTCGCGCTCGGCGTGCCGGCGCGGAAGGCCGGCAGCGACCGCGACACCATCTGCTGCAGCATGCGGAAGTCGGAGAGATAGGCCATGAAGCGGTAGCCCAGCTTGCGCATGTCGACGCCGTAGGCGACCGAGCCGCAATGGATACCCGGGATGACGCCGGCTTCCTTGCATTTGGCGGCGATGTATTCGATCGCTTCGTAGACGGCGGGATAGCGCGGATCGAAACCGGGCGCCTCGCCCATGGTCACCGCAAGGTCCGACGGGCCGACGAAGATGGCGTCGAGGCTCGGCGTCTTCAGAATGTCCTCCAGGTTCTTCACCGCCTGTTCGCTCTCGATCATCGCCATGGTGATGATGGTGTCGTTGGCGTGCTGGAAATAGTCCGCGCCGGCATAGAGCGAGGCGCGCAACGGGCCGACGCTGCGGCCGCCCTTGGGGAAGTAGCGGCAGGCCTTGACGAAGGCGTCCGCTTCCTCTGCGGTGTTGACCATCGGGCAGATCACGCCATAGGCGCCGGCGTCGAGCACCTTGCCGATGATGGCCGGATCGTTCCACGGCACGCGCACCATCGGCGTCGTATCCGTCGTCGAGATCGCCTGCAGCATCGGCACGGCGTCAACATAGTCGGTCGCGCCATGCTGGAGGTCGACCGTCAGCGCGTCCCAGCCCTGCTGGGCCATCAGCTCCGCCGAGATCGACGATGGAATGCCGAGCCAGCCCGTCACTGCTTCGCCGCCGGCCGCCCAGATGTCCTTCACCTTGTTCCTACGCATAGAATTCGAGTCCTTTGCTATTGTCGGGAATTCAAAATCAGGTCCGCCGCTTTTTCGGCGATGGCGATGGTGGTGATGTTGGTGTTGGCGGCGACGATCGTCGGCATGACCGAGGCATCGACGACGCGCAGGCCCTGCACGCCGCGCACGCGGCATTCGGCGTCGAGCACGGCAAACGGATCGCCGTCGGCGCCCATCTTGCAGGTGCCCGAGACATGCCAGCCCGACCAGACGGACTGCTTGACCCAGTCGGCGATCAATTCCTCGTTGCCGAGCATCGCCTGGATGCGGTCGGTGGTGCCGAACTTGCGCCTGAGCAAGGTCTCGCGGAAGAACGGCGCGTAGTCGAACAGATAGGCGGCGGTCGCGGTCTTAACCCAGTTCGAAGCTTTGCGGACGCTGAGCGCGCGCGCCTCGTCGCTATAGCCGGCCAGGAACCAGGTGTTGACGTGCTGCTGGACATCGGGCGACTGCATGATCCTGCAAATGCGTTTGAAGCCGTCGACCAGGCGCATCAGGTCGCGGCCATCAGACGCCATGTTCAGATCGACGATCGGCTCATCGGTCTGCACGGCGGACTTCAACGTCACGGTGCCGCGCGAATAGGATTTGTTGACGCACACGTTGAGCGCGCCCATCGCCTTGCCGAGCGGATGCCATCCGGCGCGGTTGACCGGCATCAGCAGCATGTCGCCCGGGTGGCAGTCGGCATGGTTCGAGGAATACCGCACGCCGAGAAAAATGTGACGCCGCTGGCCGGGCTTGAGCCGCGCGGATTTCTTGAAATGCGCGCCGACGGCCAGATGCGGATGATCGGTCAGGTTCTCGCCGACGCCTGGGCGGTCGGCGACCACGTCGATACCCAGCCGCTTCAGCTGCGCCGCCGGCCCGATGCCGGCACGCAGCAGGATGGCCGGCGAATGCAAGGCGCCGGCCGACACGATGGTCTCGCCAGCGCTATAGACCTTCGTCTGGCCGGCGATCGTGACCCTGGCGCCGGTGATGCGCGTTCCCTCGGTCACCAGGCCTTCGACGAAAGCGTTGGCGAAGATATGCAGGTTCTTTCGCGCGCGCGCCTCGGCGTCGAGATAGCCGATCGCGGTCGAGACGCGGCGGTCGTTCTCGTTCGACAGCGGCAACGGGAACGAACCATCCTCGAAACTGCCGTTGTAGTCCGGCCGGTAGGGATACTCGCCTTCCGTCACCTTGAGGACGGACCTGGTGAAGCCGGCCCAATCTTCAGGGAAGACGCGGCGGATCGGAATACGGCCTGTCTTGTTGTGAAGCTCGCCATCGAAATCGAGGTCGCGCTCGAGCTTCTTGAGGTAGGGCAGCATGCCGTCCCATCCCCATCCCGGAAGACCGAGGCCTTGCCATTCGTCATAGTCGTGCGGCAGGCCGCGCACAGCGAACTGGCCGTTGATGCTGGAGCCGCCGCCCATCACCCTGGCCTGTTCGAGCTTGGCCGTCTTGACGACTTGCGCATTCTGCTTGGGCGAGCGGTTGAAGACGCGCAGTTCCGTCCAATGGTATTTCGGGTCGAAATAGGACAGGCCGGGGTAGCTGTCGGCGATCACCTCGGGAACATCGTCCGGAGGCGTGTCGGGCCCGGCCTCGAAAAGCGCCACCTCTTTGGTGCCGTTTTCCGAAAGACGGCTGGCAAGCACGGCTCCGGCCGAGCCGCCGCCGACAATGATGTAATCGAATTGCATGTGCTTGCGCTCGCTCAGGCGTAGTTGGCCCAGATGGCCTTTTGGCGCAGGAACGCCTCGATGCCGGCACGACCCATATCCTTGCCGAAGCCGGAGCCCTTGTAGCCACCGGCCGGGTAGGTGAACTCCGGGCCGCGTCCATGCTGGTTGATCCAGACCATGCCGGCCTCGATCGAATCCGCAGCCTTGAGCGCCTTCTTCAAATCCGTGGTGTGGACGCTGGCGGCGAGCCCGTAGACCGGATGCGCCGCCTGGGCGAGACCTTCCTCGAGATCGGCAAAGGTGCGCACCGTCAGCACCGGACCAAAAAACTCGTCCTTGAAACCGATATTGTCGTCGGAGACGTTTTCGAGAATGGTCGGCGCGTAGAAGCTGCCTTCGTTGCGGCCCTCCAGCACCGTGCCGCCGGTGATGACCGAGGCGCCCTCGCCGATGCTGGCGCGGACCATCGTATCGATACGCTCGAGCTGCTTGCGGCTGATGATCGGCGCGAAGGTCGTCGTCTCGTCCCAGGTCGGCCCTGCCTTGATCGCCTTGGTGCGAGCGGTGACACGTTCGACAAGCTGATCCGCGATCTTGTCCTCGACGATCAGCCGCGAACCGGCCGTGCAGACCTGGCCGGCATTGTCCATGAACGCCGCCGCGACACGCCCGGCCACCACATCGATATCGCCGGCATCGGCCAGCACCAGCTGCGGGCTCTTGCCGCCAAGCTCGAGCGTGACGGGTTTGATGCCGGACTGGGCGGCAAGCGTCATGATCGCCGCCCCTGTCTGCGTCGAACCGGTGAAGGAGATCTTCAGGATATCGGGATGGCGCACGATCGCTGCCCCTGTCGTGTGACCATAGCCGTTGACGACATTGAACAGACCGGCCGGGACGCCAGCTCTGGCCGCAAGTTCGGCCAGCGCCAGAAGGCTGTGCGGCGTCAGTTCCGAGGTCTTCATCACCACGGCATTGCCGGCGGCCAGCGCCGGCGCGAATTTCCAGGCCGCCGTGATCATCGGGAAATTCCAGGGAACGATCGCGCCGACAATGCCATAGGGCTCGTGCTTGACGATGCTCAGCGCATTCGCTTCGGTCGCGGTGACCGTGCCTTCGATCTTGTCGCAGAACTCGGCGTAGTAGCGCACGACACCGGCGGTGCGCACCGCGTCGCGGACAATGGTCATCGAGATCAGCCGGCTCGACCCCACCGCTTCCAGCTGGCCGAGATAGGCGGCATTCTCTTCGATCAGCGCCGCGAAGCGCATCAGCACGGCGGCGCGGTCGCGTGGCGCGATCTTCGCCCAACGGCTCTGCGCCAGCGCCGCTTTCGCGGCATCGACGGCTTGCTGCACAGCCGCCTCGCCGCCATCGGTGATCGTGCCCATGGGCTGAAGATCTGAAGGGCGCAGAACCTCGATCTCCGCGCCAGGCAGTTCAATGGACCGCCCACCGATATGATGGCCCTTGGGGACGGCGACCGTGGTGGGGTCGAAACTCAGCGTCATTGATATTTTCCTTCCGCGACCAGACCGAGAGGGTCCGCATGAACGGTGCGGTCCTTGCCGACGATGGCCACCTTGATGTTTTGCATGAAGCGGCGTGCCTTCAGCACGCCTTCTCGGCTTCACGCGCCTCGAGGAACGGCCGAAGCAGATCCGCCGATTCATGGAAGCGTCCGACAAAACTCTTCAGACGCGGATGTTCGGGATGCAGAAGCACCTTGGACGGCGGCCCCTGCTCCGCAATCAGACCCTGATCGAGAAACACCACCCGATCGGCGACCTCGAAGGCAAAGCCCAGCTCGTGGGTGACGATCACCATGGTCATGCCGCTCGTGGCCAGTTCGACCATCGCCTTCATGACCTCGCCGACCAGCTCGGGATCGAGCGCCGAGGTCGGCTCGTCGAACAGCATCACCTTCGGCTGCATGGCCATGGCTCTGGCGATCGCGACGCGCTGCTGCTGGCCGCCGGACAACTGGCGCGGATATTTTTCGACGTGCTGCGACAGCCCCATCAGGTCGAGAAGCTTCAGCGCCGTTTGACGAGCCTGCTCCTTCGGCTCCTTCTTGACGATCACCGGGCCTTCCATGACGTTTTCGAGCGCCGTCATGTGCGGGAAGAGATTGAACTGCTGGAAGACCATGCCGGTCTTGGAGCGGATGCGGTTGACCTCCTGCGCCGGTATCTGGGCGCCCTTGCCATCGGCCTGCCTTTCGAACAGCGCCTCGTCATCGATGACGATGCTGCCGCTGGTCGGCACGTTGAGCAGGTTGATGCAGCGCAGCAGCGAGGTCTTGCCCGATCCGCTGGCGCCGATCAGCACCACCACCTCGCCTTCGAAGACCGAGAGATCGATGCCGTTCAGCACGCGCTTGTCGCCGAATTTCAGGCAGATGCGATCCAGCCGCAAGACAGGTTTGTCGGTCTTGTCCGTGATGGCGCTTGCTTCGCCGGCGCTCATTTGAGGGCCCCGCTTCGTTCGAGTTTCCGGGACAGAAGAGTCAGCGGGATCAGGATGATCAGGAAGATGACGCCGACGGCGGTGTAAACTTCCATCGGCCGGTAGGTGAAGCTTGAGATGTAGCTTGCCTGATAGAGAAGGTCCGGGACCGTGATCATCGACAGCAGCGTGGTGTTCTTCATCTGGATGATCGACTGGCCGGCGAGCGGCGGGATCATCTTGCGAAACGCCTGCGGCAGGATGATCCTGCGCATGCGCTGGCCATAGGACATGCCGATGGCGGTCGCCGCATCGGTCTGGCCGGGATCGACCGACTGGACGCCGGCGCGCAGGATTTCGGCGTAGAAGGAGCCGACATAGCAGCTCAACCCGATGAAGCCGGCCCAGAATTTGGTGACGTTGATGCCGGCGAAGATCGGGAAAGCATAATAGACCCACAAGAGCGTGACGAGCAGCGGAATGTTGCGAAAGAACTCGACATAGATCTGGCCGAGGATGACCAGCGGCTTGAACGTGCTCAGCTGGATGAGCCCGATGAAAAGGCCGATCAGCATGCCAGCGCCGATGGTGATGACGGTGAAGTAGAGCGTCATCAGCAGGCCCTGCCAGAGCAGCCCGATATTGTTGGTTATGACTGTATAGTCGAACATGGCGTCCTCACTGGTTCGATGCACGTCCAGTGGCGGCCTGACCGCCGCACCAGGCGGCGGTCAGGCTATTGCGATCAGAAGGAGAAACCTGCCGGAAGGATCGACAGGTCGATGCCGCGGGCTTCCCAGGATCGGGCAAGCTTGCCCTGGGCGAGGCCGAGCGAACGCTCCTGCAGGATCCAGTTCGTCAGGAAGTTGATGAAGCCGGCATTGCCGGGCTTGCGGGCGACGGCAAGCGTTGCCGGATTGCGCAGGATCGGCTCGGGCAGCGAGACAGCGCCGATCTTCTGGTTGGTGATCTGCAGCGCATCGAAGATCGAAAGCACGACGCCATCGGCGCGGCCGGCCTGCAGTTCCATCAGCGCCAGGCCGCGATCTTCGACCGGCGTGATCTTGGCCTTCGGCAGCAGCGCCTCGGCGACGACCTGCATGGTGCTGCCCTTCTGGACGACGACGGTCTTGTCCGGCGAATTGAGCTCGGCCCAGGTCTTGACCGGCTTGCCGGGAGGCGTCAGCACCGCCCAGGCGTCGGTGAACAGCGGCTCCCACAGATAGTCGACGACCAGGCCGCGCTTCGGGTTCGGATTGACGCCGATGGCGATGTCGATCTTGTTGGACTGGAAGTCGGCGGCCAGATTGCCCCAAGTCGTCTCGACGGGCTCGAGCTTGACGCCGAGCTGGGTCGCGATCTCGCCCAGGAACTCGTAGTAGAAGCCGCTCCACTGGCCCGTGGCCGGATCCTTGATATAGCCCGGCTCCTCGCCGGTCATCACCGGGACCTTCAATACGCCGCTGGCGCGGATCTGGTCGATGACGGCGGATGGATTGTCGTCCGCGGAAGCCGCGATCGGCGCCGTGAGCAGGCCGAGGCCAATGGTCAAAGCGGCCATGAGCGTACGCATCACTGTGAATTTCATGTCATTCCCCTTCTGAGTTTCTTGGTGGTTACCGGGCTAGAAATCCCTTCGAGAGAGGGTCGCTCTTCTCGAAGTAGATCGTCTGGGTCGAGGTGATGAAGGCCGAGCCCTCGATCTCGATGATCATCGCCTCGCGACCTTGTTCCTCGACGCGCTGCCGCAGGCGCGCCTCGAACGGAATGCCGAAGATGTTCTTGGCATGGTAGGTCTGATCGGGACCGATCAGCCCCTTCTCGAGCAGATGGGTCAAGCGCGCCGACGTCCCCGTGCCGCAAGGCGAGCGGTCGAACTTGTTGGATTCCAGAACCAGAAAATGCGTCGCCGAATGCCCGCTGTCGGCCTCGTGGAACAGCACGCTTGGCGCGGCAGCACCCGCCAGCAGCGGCAGATCCTTTGTCGCCGCCTTGATCGCGTGCTTGATCCTGGCGCCGGCCTGCATCAGGGCAGACGCATTGTCCGGGATCAGCTTGAAGCCGAGCGGCGCGGCATCCACCAACGCGTACCACATGCCGGCATAGACGATCGCGGCATCGACCTTGCCTATGCCTTCGACAGAGACGCTCAGGTGCTCCAGTCCGACATAGCTCGGGACGTTGGCGATCCGCGCGCGGTCCAGCGAGCCGTCTTCGTTCCAGATCAGATGGACAGTCACGATGCCCGCCGGCGTTTCAAGCGTGAAGCTGTTGCCGGTTTCGACGGAGATCTGGCCGGTGAAGGCCAGCGTCCTGGCAAGGCCGATCGTGCCGTGGCCGCACATGTCGAGATAGACATAGGACGAAACGAAGAACGCGCCGTAGTCGGCGACATCCGAGGTGACCGGCACCAGACCGACCATGGCCGCATGGCCGCGCGGCTCATGCAGCAGCGCCGGGCGCAGATGATCGAAGCGCTGGCGGAAATCGTCGCGCTTCTCGCGCACGCTCGAACCGGAGAGTTTCGGAACGCCGCTCAGGATGACGCGCGTCGGGTGGCCGGCCGTGTGGGAATCGATGACGGCGAACGCTGACGAGAAGCTGGACACGAACTAGCCCTCTCCGAAGGCGTCGCGAATGCCGGCCCGCATGCTCTGCCAGATTTCCCGGATGAGGTTCTCGGTCATCGCCTTGGCGCTTTCGCCGTCACCGGCGGTGATCGCGTCATAGATACGGGCCGTGTCGTCGAGCGACAGCTGGATGATCTTCGGATCCTGCTCGTAGGCGTGATAGCGGTAGCGCAAGGCCTGCTTTTCCAGCCCGCCGAGCAGGCGCGTCAGCGTCTTGTTGCCGGCAAGATCGTAGGTCAGAAACGATCCGCGCACGTCAACGATGAAGAACTGCCGGGCATCGTTTCTGGACTGCGCCTCCTTCAGCTCGGACAGCAGTATCTTGAACTCGGCTTTCTTCGCGATGTCGGCGGATTCGGCGGCCTGTTTGGCGACCAATCCTTCCAACTCGATGCGGCACATATAGACCTCATCGAAATCGCGCTGCGACATCGGCGAGACCCAGATGCCGCGCCTGGCTTCGCGCATCACCAAGCCGTCGCGTTCCAAAAGCCGCAACGCCTCACGCACCGGCGACCGGCTGACGCCGTAGCGCTCGGCGACCATTTCCTCGGTCAACCGCTCCCGGGATTTGATGCGGCCGAAGATGATCTCTTCCTCGAGCATGTCGGCAAGATTCTCGGGGATGGCGACCGACAATTTCTGGATGCGCGCTAAAATCATGTCGACACCATACTGTATACAATGTACTGGTCAAGCCATCGCGGAAATTTTCTTGTGACGTGCAAACTGCCGGCGGCTTTTCGCGGACGCCGGGCTGGAAAGGGCCAGGACATGTATCCAGAGACGATCGAGTTGCTGATTGACGGCATGTGGTGCCAGGGGTCGGACGGCAAGTCCGAAACGCTGATCAATCCCGCCACCGAGGAGGCGCTGGCAACCGTGCCGCATGCCACACAGGCCGATCTCGACCGCGCGCTCGCCGCCTCCCTCAAAGGCTTCAAGCAGTGGAAGACGATGACCGCGATGCAACGCTGGGCGATCATGGACAAGGCCGCCGACCTGATCGAGCAGCGCAAGGACACCATCGCCCGTATCCTGACGATGGAGAACGGTAAAGCGCTGGCCGAGGCCACCGGCGAGGTGCAGTTCGCGGCCGACGCGACGCGCTGGTACGCGGAAGAAGGCAAGCGCGCCTATGGCCGCATCATCCCTGCCCGGCTGCCCGGCGTGCGGCAGATGGTGCTCAAGGAGCCGGTCGGCCCGGTCGTCGCCTTCGCCGCCTGGAATTTTCCGGCGAGCAATGTCATCCGCAAAATCTCAGGCGCGCTCGGCGCCGGATGCTCGATCATCCTGAAGCCGGCGGAGGAAACACCGGGAACCGCGGTCGCCATCGCCCGCTGCTTCCAGGATGCCGGACTTCCGGCAGGCGTGCTCAACATCGTGTTCGGCGAGCCTGCCAAGGTCTCGTCCTACCTGATCGCCTCGCCGATTCCGAAGAAGGTTTCGCTGACCGGCTCGACCGCGGTTGGCAAGCTGTTGCAGAAGCAGGCGGCGGACACGCTGAAGCGCTGCACCATGGAGTTGGGCGGCCACGCTCCTGTCATCGTTTATGAGGACGCCGATCTCGACAAAACGCTCGATACGGTCGTCGCCTTCAAGTTCCGCAATGCCGGCCAGGTGTGCACCTCGCCGACGCGCTTCTATGTGCATGAGGCTGTCTATGACCGCTTCATCGACGGGTTCGCCTCGCGCGCCGCGAAGCTCAAGGTCGGAGACGGCCTCGACACAAGCGTGCAGATGGGTCCGATGATCGCGCCCCGGCGGCTCGACGCCATGGACGGTTTCGTCAGCGATGCCGCGGCCAAGGGTGCGAGCGTCGTCACCGGCGGCACGCGGATCGGCAACAAGGGCTATTTCTACGCGCCGACATTGCTGAAGGACGTGCCGGACACGGCGCGTATCATGTCCGAAGAGCCGTTCGGGCCGATCGCGCCGACCACCAGCTTCTCGACCTTCGACGACATGATCGAGCGGGCGAACGCCCTGCCCTACGGCCTGGCTTCCTTCGTCTTCACCCGCAATCTCAGCCTGGCGCAGAAAACCGAGGCGGCGCTGGAAGCCGGCATGGTCGGCGTCAACCACATGATGGTGTCGACACCGGAGACGCCGTTCGGCGGCGTCAATGAGTCGGGCTATGGTTCGGAGAGCGGCATCGAGGGTCTCGACGCCTATCTGCGGACAAAGTTCGTGACCGAGATGTAGAGCCGCCTCAACAAGAATCAGTCGAGGGTCTCGTCCCGGACCGCATATGGTTCCGGCGTCGGTCACTCCTTGCGGTGCGCGTTGTGCGCCTTCATCATCACCGCCAGCGCAGGATCGTCCGCCTCCAGCGCGCCGATGGCTCCGTTCGTGTCGTAGAGGCGCTCGGCCATCTTGAACTTGGCTTCGAGGCGTTCGATCGGCAGGTCGAAGCCGATGATGTGCGGCAAGCGCCGCTCCATCAGGCTATCGCCGACGTGAGTGCCGGCAACGTCTCGGACGCGGACGTTGCGTCCTTCATGATGTGGTGAACTCCGACGCGTCAAAGCGAACGCGGCTACGAACCACACCGGCGACAATGGGGCCAGATCGGCCGGTAAGTTCCCTGCAACGGCACGAAGGGTCGCCTTGCGCTTCAAGAGTCGCGGGAAGCGGACCCGCACGAATACGCCCCAAGGGGTTCAGTAGACGATCTTCTCGATCAATTTGGTCTCGAGCATCACGTCGTGCCCGAGGTTGATGATCTCCTGCAGGAAGCTGTTGCCCTCTGCAAAACGGTAGGCGGCAAACATGCGCGAAGGATGCACTGGAAGGTCCGTGTCCATCCCGCAAATTTCGTTGGCGTCGATGGCGCTTTGGACAAGGAGGCGCGGCAGCAAGCTGACTCCCCGCCCGCCCTTCACCAGTTGCGCGGCGACGGTCGGGCTGCTGCAGCGGCATACCCGCGACGGCTCTAGGCCAGCCTGTCGGAACCAGTCCGTGATCTGCCGCCACATGGGCGCCGGGTGCGGATTGGTGATGATTGTAATTCCGTGCAGGTGGGTTGGGTGAAGGCGTGACGGCAGGCCGAAGTCCGGCGTGGCGACCCAGATCGCGGGCTGGATGCCCAGCGGTATCAGGGTCAGCTTCGGATCGCCGGAAGGGTTGATGGCAAAGACGATGTCGAGTCGCCGCTCAAGGAGGCCCAGTTCCAGGTCCGCGCTGGTGCGCACGACGAATTCAAGCTCCAACCCCGGATAGCGGCGCTCGATCTCCTTCATGAAAGCGGACAGGCATGCCAGGGCGAAGGTCTCGGTCGTGCCGACGCGAAGAATTCCGAAATCGAGTCCCTTCCCTCCCATCACCTGCCGGACGCGTCCGTATTCATCGATGACGGCTGCGACGCCCGGTACCAGCGCCTGGCCCTTCGGCGTCAGCGCCAAGCCGCGCCCGGCGCGCTCGAAGAGCAGGCCGCCGACCTCGGCCTCAAGCTGGTCGATGCGCAGCGAAACGGTGGGCGGTGCCACATGCAGATGGCGGGCCGCTTCTTTCAGCGAGCCCAAACGAGCCGTCCAGAAGAACGCCTCGAGCTGGATGAAGGTCGGGCGCATAGTTTTAGAATCCTGATTCCACCACACGAGAACTTTCAAATTGTTTTATTCAAGCAACGCGGTTTCAATCGGTCAACTGGCCAAGCGGGGGCATAAGGGGCCATCGACGGAGAGGAAATCAATCTGCATGGCGATCGACACTCAAAACGCGTCGGCCGACTTGCGTCGGGGCGTTCTGGAAGACCTTCCGGAATTGGACCTCATCGGCGACGCCACCCTGCGCGAACAGGCGATCGATGCTTGGGTCCTTTCGCTCAGCCAGTCCAGCTTCCGCCGCATTCGCGACATGCCTGGGGAAGCGGTGCCCGGCACGCTCATCCTGAAGGAAGGTGGGCAGGACCTGCATCTTCGCGGCGTGACGCTCGTCGCCCTTGGGATGGCCGATTATTTCATCAACGCGTTCGCGTCCGCCCGGATCGACCGCGACATCCTCATCGCCGGCGGCCTTTGCCATGACATCGGCAAGACCTTCGAGTGCGACCCGGAAAACCAGAGGCGCTGGAATGCCGATGCCAGCCATGCCGGCCGTCCATCCCTGCGCCATCCGATCTTCGGCGCTCACATCTGCCTGACGGCTGGCCTGCCGGAATCAGTGGCCCACATAGCCGCCTGCCATTCCGCCGAGGGCGACAATGTCCAGCGCAGCCTCGAATGCACCATCATTCGCGAAGCCGACGCGGCTTGGTGGCGTGTGGCGACCGGCGCCGGCCTCGTAAAGCCCGAAACGGTCACGGCGGAATTCGAGCGCATGTACGCGCAGAGGGCGCCGCGCTAAGGCCCGCGTGGCCGCAGCCCTGCAGGATTCGCTATCACGAAAGCATGCCAAGAACAGAAACGCATTGGAGGAGTGCAACAATGGTGAAAGAAAAGAACGCAACACAGTCGGGGATATCGCGCCGCAACGTGCTCAAGGGTACTGCGGCGCTCGCAGGCATGTCGGCTCTCGGCGCCTCGTTCCCGCTGCCGGCCATCGCCCAGAACAAGCCGATCAACGTCATGACCCTCAGTCAGGGCATTTTCGGCCAGCCCTTCGTCGACCTCGCGCCCGAGTTCACGAAAGCGACGGGCATCCCGGTCAACATGATCACCATGGGCTACAGCGAGGCGATCCAGAAGCAGGCCGCTGCCTTCGCCGCGCAGAGCGACGCCTATGACGTCGTCCAGGTCGATTCGGTCTTCATCAAGGGGTTCGCGAAAGCCGGCCACATCCAGCAGCTCGACGACCTTGTCCCGGCCAAGGAGCTGTCGGATTATTTCAGCGACATTCCTCAGACCTTCAGGGATATGTATTCCGACGATGGCAAGACCTACGGCCTGGCCACGATCGGCAACTGCCAGCGCTTCATCTACAACGAGGCGTATCTGAAGGACGCTGGCCTGTCAGCTCCACAGACCTGGGACGAGCTGCTGGCCGCCGCGCAGAAAGTGGTCAACCCGTCCAAGAACCGTTACGGCTTCATTGCCGGCACCGAGCGTCTGGTGAAAGCCTTCTCGGTCTGGCTTCCCATTTTCTGGGCGGATGGCGGAAAGGTTTTCGACGACCAGATGAAGCCCGCCTTCGGTGATCAGACAGGCCTGGACGCGCT
Organism: Mesorhizobium sp. B3-1-8; assembly: GCF_006439495.1. Classification (NCBI taxonomy): domain Bacteria; kingdom Pseudomonadati; phylum Pseudomonadota; class Alphaproteobacteria; order Hyphomicrobiales; family Phyllobacteriaceae; genus Mesorhizobium; species Mesorhizobium sp. B3-1-8. The sequence continues at coordinate 120,640 of NZ_VFTK01000009.1, read as the reverse complement.
GACCAGGCTGCTCGAGCTGGTCAAGACCATGCCGACCGGCGGCGCCGCCTATACCGAAGCCGACGAGGTCAAGGCCATGGCGAGCGGCCTGGGCGCCCTTGATCCGGTCGCCTGGATTCCAGATGCGATCACCACCGCCGACTCCACGGTTCAGGCCCAGCTCAAAAGCGCGGTTTCGCCGAAGGGCAAGGCTCGCCAGGCGCCGGTCATGGGCGGCCTTGGCCTTACCGTGTCGAAATACGGCAAGGATGTCTCGGCTGCCGCCCAGTACTGCGCCTGGTTCAACAGCCGAGACGTGCAGGCCAAGCTCCTTGTCCCCCATGGCGGCCAGCCCTGCCGCAACTCCGCCTGGGAGGCCAATGCCTCGGCAAAGCCGTGGTTCCCGGCCGTGGCCGAAAGCCTCAAGGTCGCCATGGTCCGTCCGCAGATTCCCGAATGGGGCGCTGTCGACAATGCTTGCGGGGTGCAGCTCAGCCGCGCTTTCGCCGGCGAGCTCGGGCCGAAGGAAGCGCTCGACGCCGCCGTGAAGGCCGTCGACGAGATCATGCGCGACGCCGGTTACTATTGATGCGCCTCTCCTCGCGGGGGACCGCGTTCCTTTTCGTGATCCCCAGCCTCGTCTGCCTGGCGGGAGTGATCGGCTATCCGCTAGCCAGGGCGATCGAGACCAGCTTCTACCGCTGGAACCTGATCTCAGGAACTCAGCGGTGGGCCGGCATCAAGAACTTCATCGACATCTTCCAGGATCCCGACACCGCCCAGGTCGCGGTGACCACCATGATCTACACGGCGCTGGCCGTCGGCATCGAGCTCTTCGCCGGCTATGCGCTGGCGATCGTTTTCCGTACGGCAATCAGGCGACGGTTGCGCGGCTTCCCGCTCATGCGCGTGATCCTGTGCGTGCCGCTGTTCATCGCGCCGTTGATATGGGCCTTCTATTTCCGCAGCATCTACAGCCCGAATTTCGGCGCCTTCAACTCCCTGCTTGAGTGGCTGGGCTTGCCTGCCATCCCCTGGGTCAACGATCCGAAATTCGCGCTCTATAGCCTCGTCGTCGCGGACGCCTGGCAGTGGACACCCTTTATGTTCGCAATCATCCTCGCCGGCATGCAGACCTTGCCGGGCGAGGTCGTCGAAGCCGCCAAGGTCGATGGCGCCAGCGCCTTCCAGATCCTTTATCTGATCGAGTTGCCGCTCTTGAAACCCATTCTTCTGGTGGCGGTGCTCTTGCGGCTGATCGATGCGCTCAAGAATATCGACCTGGTCATCGTCATCACCCAGGGCGGCCCGGGCACCAGTACCGAAATCCTCAACTACTACGCATACCGGACGAGCTTTCTCGACTTCCAGGTCGGCAAGGGTTCCGCCCTCGCCTTGATCGTCTTCGCGGTCATCATGGCGCTGGTGCTGATACTCCTCGGTGCGCTTCGCAAGAAGGCGACGGCGTCGTGAAGGGCAAAAGCACAACTCTCCTCTACGCCGTCGCGCTCGTCTCATGCGCCTTGACGATGTTTCCGCCGATCTGGGCGCTCTATGTCTCGGTCTCGGTGAATGTGGACGGTCGGTCGCGTTTCGGCTTCGACCACTTCGCCGAGGTCACCGCCGATCCGCAGTTCTGGCTGTCGATGTGGAACTCCTTCGCCGCCGCCAGCCTCAGCACGGCCGTGTCGATCGTGCTGGGCGTCATGGCCGCCTACGGCATGACCCGCTTCAAGGTCAATTATGATCGCCTAGCGCTTTTCGTCCTTGCCATGCGGATGATGCCGAGCATCGTTCTGATCATCCCGTTTTACATTCTCTACCGGCAGATCGGCTTTCTGGACAATGTGGTGGGCCTCGCGGTCACCTATCTCACCTTCTCCCTGCCATTCGCCGTCTGGATGATCCGCGGCTTCTTCGCAGCCATCCCGCACGAGATCGACGAGGCTGCAACACTCGACGGCGCGAATGCCTGGGCAACGCTGCGGCTCGTGATCCTGCCTCTATCCTTGGCTCCCATCCTGACGACGGCAGTGCTCATCTTCTGCTTCTGCTGGAACGAATTCCTGTTCGCCCTGGTGCTCACCGACAGCCACGCTCTCACCTTTCTGCCCATGCTGACGCGATACGTGCCGCCGCAGGGGCCGCTATACGGCCAGATCTTCGCCGGCTCGACCATCTACTTCGCCATACCCATCGTCGCGCTCACCCTAATCCGCCGCCACCTCGAGGGCAGCTTCGCCTCGGGCAGCCTCAAGTAGAAGCTTCGGGTCAACTCTTATCGGAAAGCGCGTCATGCCTCTTCTCCAAGATCGAAACTGCGTCATCACCGGCGGCTGCGGCAGCGTCGGCCTCGCTTCGGCCCGCCGCTTCCTCTCGGAAGGCGCTCGCGTCATGCTTGTCGACCTCGACGTCAACCAGCTTACGACCGCCAAGGCCCAGTTCTCATCTGATCGCGTCGCCACCTTCGCCGCCGATGTCTCGGGTGCCGCCGCCACGCGTGCCTATGTCGAGGCGGCCGTCGCCGAATGGGGACCTATCGACGTCCTGTTCTCCAATGCCGGGAACCATGGTCATATCGGCCTGCTGGAGACCTATGACGAGGACGCTTTCGACCGCACATACGCCATCCACGTCAGGGGCGCCTTCCTTGCAGCCAAATACGGCGCGCCGCACATGCGCGACGGCGGCAGCTTCATCGTCACATCGAGCCTGGCGGGACTGCATGGCGGTGAAGGCTCGGACAAGAACATCGCCTACACCACCTTCAAGCATGCCCAGACAGGTCTGGTCCGGGCACTGTCGCGAGCGCTGGCGCCGCGCGGCATCCGCGTCAACTCGCTCAATCCCGGACCGATCGGCAATGCATTCCAGGCGGATATCGAGGCAAGACTGGGGGCGATGACCGGCGGCGACCTTACTGCCGCCATCGACAGGGCGATCCCGCTAGGCCGTCATGCGAAACCGGAGGAAGTGGCGGATGTCGCGCTTTTTCTGGCCTCTTCGCTGGCGGGTTTCGTCACGGGCCAGGTTCACGTCGTCGACGGCGGCCTTGGCAGCTGAGACGGCAAGGAACGACGATTGTGGAATGGGATCCCATCATCATCGGCGCCGGTTGAACGAGGCCCGTTTTCTCCGCCTGGCCACGAGAATTATTTCGAAGAGTTCGCAAAACTCGCGGCGCAGGGTGCCCCGGATGCAAAAGCACTCGCCGATCTGCGAAACGCTACGACACAGATCAGCTCTCGACTTTGACGCGCACGTAAGCGTTTGTAAGGCCACGTAAGGGTATAATTGCGATCTCCGACGTCGACTCTTAGCAAGCCGTTAAGCTGAACTTTATGGCCAAGTTTGAGGCGAGAGTTGCCATCGGTAGAAAATTAATGCGATTGGTAAGTGGCTGGATCAACTTCTTGAATCGACTTCGGCGAACTGCTTCGTAACCTATCGATAAACAACGATTGTGTTAGTCGCTGAGGGTCATCGTTTTCGACCGGAAATCAATACGTTAGCGCGTGGTTCGCCAACCCATTTCCCCGTATTCTCTCGTATAGTCTGGCGAACCTAAAGACCAGCAAAAGGATTAGTTTTCGGCGCGGGCGACATTGAGCCACGGCTCTAAGAGAGGTGAGATGAGCATCGCGGTCTCGGTGCTGAGATTGACAATAGGACAGCCGAGCCGAGTAGCGCTGCGACCAGCGAGCCCGCGAGGATACCGACCTTGACCGCATCCTGCAGCGCCGCGTTGCCGGCGAAGGCAAGCAGGCCGATGAACAGGCTCATGGTGAAGCCGATGCCGCAGAGCAGCGAAATGCCCACCATATGCATCCAGCCGGCATTGACCGGCAGGTCGGCGAGGCCGAACCTTATGGCCAGAGCCGAGGAGCCGAAGACGCCGACCAGCTTGCCGAGCACCAGGCCGGGCGACGCCGAGCGTCAGCGGCTCGACAAGGGCCGCAAAGCTCAGGCCGCCGAGCGAGACGCCGGCATTGGCGAAGCCGAAGATCGGGATGACGAGGAAGGGCACGAGCTTGTGCAGGCCGTGTTCCAGCCGGTGCAGCGGCGAATGCTCGAGATCGTGGCTGATGCCCGGAGAGCGTTCGAGCGGGATGGTGAGCGCCAGCGCCACACCGGCGAGCGTGGCGTGCACGCCCGACTTCAGCACCAGCACCCACAGCAGCGCGCCGAGCAGCAGATACGGCCAGAGCTTCATGGCCCGCATGCGGTTGAGCACGACCAGCAAGGCGATGACGACAAAGGCGGCGGCCAGATAGGCGAGCGACAGGCCGCTGGTGTAGAACAGCGCGATGATGATGACGGCGCCGAGGTCGTCGATGATGGCGAGAGCGGTGAGGAAGACCTTCAGCGAGGCCGGCACGCGGCTGCCGAGCAGCGAAAGCACGCCGAGCGCGAAGGCGATGTCGGTGGCGGTCGGGATCGCCCAGCCGGAAAGCGCGGCCGTGTTGTCGCGATTGACGGCGACGTAGACCAGCGCCGGAACCAGCATGCCGCCGGCGGCGGCGATGCCGGGCAGCACCCGGCGCGGCCAGGTCGAGAGCTGACCATCCAGCATCTCGCGCTTGATCTCCAGCCCGACCAGCAGGAAGAACACCGCCATCAGCCCGTCATTGATCCAGTGCGAGACGCTGAGCGGTCCGAGATAGGCGTGCAGGACGGCGAAATAGGTTGTGGCCAAAGGCGAGTTGGCGACGATCAGCGCAAGGGCTGCAGCCACCATCAGGATGATGTCGCCAGCGGCCTCGCCGTCGAGGAATTCGCGCAGGATCGATTTCAGCTTTCGCATCGCCACGCCCCCTATGAAAAACGGTTCTATCGTTCTCCGTAGTCGGACCGAGATCCGGGCGCACGCAGCACACGCCGAGCCAATCACATAATCATGCCACCCCGGAAAACAAGCCGCTTCAAACTCGGCCTCAGAACCCGACCGCAAAGGTTCTTGCCTTCATGGAAGTGACCACCTCGGCACCGTAGCGATCACATGATTGCGACTGGCTGGAATAGTTTCCGACCCAGTTTGGTATATGCAGCATCGAGGTGAAGTTTGTCCGCACTCATTATTTTGGAGAATTTCCGGGCGCTCAAGCACAGCCTCTCAGCCGCTAGAGTGCGGGTGAGGAGTGCGAGCGTTCGGGTATCGGCGCCAGCATGGTCGCGACCGAAAATTCTGCCGATCGGACCCGGCCTTCCTTTGTCTCGTCTCTTCGACTGGGTCACCCCTGCAGAGATGGCCTCAATCATGTCGATCGACCGGCCGCTGTCGGCTGGAAAAGCAAATCAACCTGAAAAAACAAGCAGCATACCTGAAAAGGGAGGAAACAATGGCCGCTGATCAGTCACTTTCGCAACGGTTCGACGAATATCAGCCCTCAAAAACACTCTGGTTTTGGTCGGTAGCAGGCGCCGTGGTGCTGACGATGATTGTCGGCTTCACGGCCGGCGGTTGGATCACTGCGGGCACAGCGGCAGAAATGGCAAAGACTTCCGCCATCAAGGCCAAGGCTGAGCTGGCAGCCAATCTGTGTGTCGAGAAGTTCATCACCGCGTCGAACGCCAGCGATAACCTGGCCAAGCTGAAGGGAACGTCTTCCTATCAGAGGGACAGCTTCATCAGCGATGGCGGGTGGGTGAAACTGGCTGGTTTAAAGAGGGATGTGCCCGGTGCCGCGGATCTATGTGCGGATAAATTGTCAGCGATGGACACGATCCCGGCGAATAGCGCGGCTCAGGAGAACACTAAGAGCTGAATGGCGTTGATGTCAGCGCGGCGAGACGAGTGTTCGCTGGCTATTCATGATGGAGGCGCAGGCATGTATGAAGCATGGTTTTCACGGCCGGTGCCGGTGGCGACCGGCATATCTGGCGATATTAAGAATCTCTCCAACGCCAATCAAGCGGTCGACTTGTTGACCAAGCACTGGCGCAGCGCGGGAAGTCAGAAGCATCAGGCCGCGTTGCGTGCCTGCCGCCAGGCCATGAACGGTGGCATTGGAGCTGATGTCGCCCGGGACGCATTGGTCGACGCGGCCCGAGAAGCCCACATGCTCGTAGAATAGAATGCTGCAATCGAACACCCGTATCCTCGGAGACAGGTGCGTGGCTGTAGCAATGTCCCTTTTTCCATGGGGACTTCTACCGACTCAGTTCTCACGCGGAGCGATGCCTCTCACCATGTTCGCGGGTGGATGCCCATGAAATCCGAAGCCGCGATTGGCTTTTTCACCGCCCGCAGAACCGTCAGGCGTCACTTGTATATTATGTTGGCCAGTGCCGTTCTTACAGCCTCATTGCTCGCGACGCCGGCAACGACCACAGGGCTGCGCGCGGAGGTCGGACCTCTGCCCCTGCCTCGCTTTGTCTCGTTGAAAGCGTCGACCGCAAATCTGCGGGTTGGGCCGGGGGCCAGCTTCGATATTGAATGGATCTTTGTGCGGCCGGGGATCCCCCTCGAGATCTACCAGCAATATGGCAATTGGCGTCGGGTAAGGGATTGGGAGGGGACCAGCGGATGGATCTATGGGTCACTCCTGTCTGGGAAAAGGACCGGCATCGTCGCGCCCTGGAACAATGACAATGTTCCGCTGCGCACGAGGCCGACGATCGATAGCTCCATAACCGCTTGGCTTGCCCCTCGCGTCGAAGTCAAACTGAAGCGGTGCGACGGGCAATGGTGCGCGGCGACGTCGGGCTCAACCAACGGCTTCATCAAACAAGTCCGCTTGTGGGGCGTATATCCCGGCGAAGTGTTGTAGGCGATGGCGCAATTCAACATGGCCAACCGAACCGTGCTGATTTCCGGTGGAGGGATAGCGGGACCTACACTTGCCTTTTGGCTCAAGGCCGGCGGGTTCCAGCCGACCTTGATCGAACAGGCGCCTCGTCTGCGAACCGGAGGTTACGTCATCGATTTCTGGGGTCTTGGCTATTGGATCGCAGAGAAGATGGGCCTCGAGGCAGACATCAATCACGTTGGATACCATGTCCGCGAGATGTGCATCGTCAACGGCAGCGGAAAGCGCGTCGCAGGCTTTGGCACGAACGTCTTTGGCGAGTTGACCAACAACCGCTACGTGACGCTCGGACGAAGCGACCTGTCGCGTCTGCTCTTCGAAAAAATCAAAGACACAACTGAGGTCTTTTTCGACAATGAAATCACAGGGCTCGACGAACAGGCGGAAGGCGTCTGCGTTCTATTGAAAAATGGAGATGAGCGCGCATTCGATTTGGTGATCGGCGCCGATGGCTTGCATTCGGGCGTTCGGCGGCTGGCGTTCGGGCCTCAGGATCAGTTCGAGAAGAAACTCGGCTACGCGGTCGCGGCATTCGAGGTCGAAGGCTATAGGCCACGCGATGAGGACGTCTATCTGATGTATGGGCAGCCGGGACGGATGGTCGGCCGCTTCACTATGCATCACAACCGCACGCTTTTCCTGTTCGTCTTTACCGTCGATCGCGACCCTTTGCCAACCGCGCTGGGCCAGCAAAAGGCAATGCTGCGGAAAAAATACAAAGATGGCAGGTGGGAATGTCCTCGCATTCTCGCGGAACTGGACCGTACGGCGGAACTCTATTTCGATAGCGTCAGCCAGGTCATGATGAACACCTGGTCTCGAGGCCGCCTAGCCCTTACCGGTGATGCCGCATTTTGCGTTTCCCTTCTGGCGGGACAGGGTTCAGCCCTGGCGATGATTTCCGCCTACGTGCTGGCGGGCGAGCTGTTGAAAGCTGACGGACGGCATCAGGAGGCCTTTTTCCGTTACGAAACCTTCTTGCGGGACTACATCCGTACAAAGCAGCAAGGCGCAGCGCGGTTCGCGGCCGCGTTGGCACCTCGGACACAGTTCGGGCTGCTGTTCCGCAACCTAGTTACAAATGCATTCGCCGTGCCTGGTCTGGCGCGCCTGGCGATTGGGAAGGAAATTACCGATGCCGCACGGCTACCTGATTATCGATGGCCATCCCTCCCGATCTGACGATGACAAATCGCAGCCGGGCCAAGCACGACGTTGAATGTAGATGCTGTCAGTACCGCCGGATCTGATGAGGCAACCGATTTCGTGGGCTCGATCAAACAAACACGTCGGCGACGATGAAAACGATGCCGACCCATGCGGCGACCCAACATATAGGCCGCACGCCCGCGGGAGCGAAGGCGTATGCGGGAACGTAAACGAGCCGGGCGATGACGAAGAGCCAAGCTCCAACGACAGAGAGCGAACCTGCCGCATGAGCTGCGTGAGCCAGAAACAGCGCGGCGACGAACTGCGGAAAGATCTCAAGGAGGTTGTGATGAGCTCGAACGAAGCGGCCGCTGATGCCAGTTACCTGACGCTGTTCATCACGCGGTCCCGCGACCCAAACTCCCCCAAGCTGACGCAGCGTTAGAACGCTGGCGATTGTGAGCTGGACGCTCGCAAGCAATAAGGCCGCAAGCAAGGCCCAGAGATCGCCCGTCATCACCGCCGCGTCCAAATATGCAAAGCTGACGCTAGGCCTGCCAATCTGCCAGCGCTTCTCCTGATGCTACATGATGCGGCTTGCGATCTGTAGATCAGCCCCGGTTCGACGATCCATTCACCGGGAAAGAGCGCTTGGACATCGTAGCGCCCATCCGGCAGTCGTGACGCCAGGCCAACGTCGCGGTAGCGGATGCCTGTAGAATCCACGACGGTGGAGAAGATGGGTCTATCGGCAAGATAGCCGACAACAACACTTCCCCTCTCAGATTGCGGAGTGGCCGGTGCGGCAATCTGAAGAATGTAGTATTCGATCGGAACGCTTCTGGTGCCTACACGCATCAGCCAATCCCTCGCACGAGGAACGCAGTGGCTAGTATGCTCTCACAGGTGCAAGAAATGCAATGAATTGGCCGCGAAGCGCAATCTGCGGACGAGTATTTCGGCTCGCAGAACGCCTCGCCATCGTTCAGCCCATTTGCGCGCAATCATGGCGAACTTCGACAAGCTCAAAAGCGGTTTCCGCGAGCTATCCAAATCGCTGCCAGACAGATCCCATGAATATGCTGATCGCCATTACCTTGACCTTTGTCGCGGTCATGGGGTCGTCCGCCTTGCACTATGAGGCAATACAGCGTCTCGACAGGTTGGCCCGCAAGTCGGCTGGAGCCTACCCGGCGCTGCTCTTTGTCATTTGCGGACTGGTCGGCCTTCACCTTCTGGAAATCGGGATCTACGCCGCAATCTTTCACCTCGCGGACCGCACGCTTGCTCTCGGCGATTTCGACGGCAAGGCCTTCCCGTCGAACATGGACTATTTCTACTATGCGGCAGAGGCCTACGCCTCTCTCGGCTACAACAACGTCATACCGATCGGCGAGATGCGACTCGTCACGTCCATAGCACCGTTGAACGGACTGCTGCTCCTGACCTGGTCAGGCTCGTTCCTCTTCTCGCTGGTGGAGGATTGGCGAGGGAAGGGAAAATAGCGCGACGGTTGCGCAACGTCCCTGTCATTCCCATGGGGCGGCCCTGTTCTGTCCGAGATCGACAGCGGTCGCAATCACGCACAATTACAATAAGGAACAAATTCGTGAACGTGGAGCGACCAGGTGAAAGTCGCCCAACTCGCGCCACATTGGAGGCTCCCCATCCTTCCAGCGCAAAGTCGCCAAAGCTTTGCAAGACCACGATAATTTTCATATGAGAGCGGGAGGTATCCATGATTCCTGCGCGTATTCGTGCGCCCTTTTCACACCCGATCTATCTCGCCACAGCCCTGATAGCAGTCGGCCTCGCATCAACCGCACATCAGGCATACGCGCAGACCGCCGCGAGTGTGGCGAGCCCGGCGCCGACCGGCTTGTGGCTGACCACCCCGTATCCGGAATTCTCGGCCCAGGCCGGCAAGAGCGTCAGCGTGCCCTTGAGGCTGGCCAACCGCGGACTGCCGCCTCAACGGGTGGAGCTCGGAATCGATGGGCTGCCGACTGGCTGGAAATGGGAGATCGACGGCGGTGGCAAACCCGTCGGTGCTGCGATAGCCGGAGCCGACAGTACCGTGGATCTCACGCTGAAGCTCACCCCGCCGACGGGTGACGTCGGCAAAGCCGTGAACTTCGCCGTGTCCGGCAAGGCCTCCACGGACGCTCTGAAATTGCCGATGGAGATGACGCTCGCCAAGACGGAGCCGGCGAAGCTGACGCTGGAGCCCAAGCTCCCGGCGCTGCGCGGCACCGCCAAATCGGCTTTCGACTTCCAGGTCGATATCAACAACGATGGCCAGGAGGATTCGACCGTCAACCTGCTCTCGAAGGCGCCGCCCGGCTTCCAGGTGACCTTCAAGCAGGGCTATGGCTCTCAGGAACTGACCAGCCTGCCGCTAAAGGCGGGGGAATCGAAAACGCTCTCGGTCAGCGTCCAGCCGCCGGACAACGCCCAGGCGGGTCAGTATCCAGTGGCCGTCGCCGCAAGCGGCGGCAACGCCAGCGCCGACACCAAACTGCTGCTCGACATCACGGGCAGGCCGTCGGTGTCTCTTGCAGGTCCGCAGGGCCGGCTGTCCGGCGATGCCACGGCGGGTCAGGAGCGCACCTTCACATTCACCCTTTCGAACAGCGGCTCGGCCCCGGCCCGCGACGTCAAGCTTTCGGCGAGCCCGCCATCCGGCTGGAAGGTTGCGTTCAATCCCGAGAAGGTGGATGAGATCGCACCGGGCGGGACATCCGACGTCGGCGTCTCGATGACGCCTTCCACGCAGGCGATCGCCGGCGACTATATGGTCTCGGTCCGAGCAAACGGTGACGGCGCATCCGACAATGCCGATTTCCGCGTGACGGTGCGGACATCCACTCTGTGGGGCGTGACCGGCCTTGGCGTGATCGGCGCTTCCGCCTTGATGCTCGCTTTTGCCATAACGCGGTATGGACGGCGATGAGCCCGGTCATCGAAGCGCACGGCCTTCTCAAGCGCTACGGTCGATTTCCGGCGGTCGACGGCATCGATCTCACCATCGAGAAGGGCGAAGTGTTCGGCCTGCTCGGTCCGAATGGTTCGGGAAAGACCACCACGATCCTCTTGCTTCTCGGTCTCACGGAACCAACCGCCGGCTCGATCCGCGTTCTGGGACTCGATCCGTTGCGCCAACCGCTGACAGTCAAGCGTCAGGTCGGTTACCTGCCGGACCAGATCGGTTTCTATGATCATCTGACCGCATGGGAAAATCTCGCCTACACGGCAAGGCTTGCGGGTTTGGTGACCGGCGAGGCTGACGGGCGCATCGCTGGCGCCTTGAGGCGAGTGCGGCTTGCAGAGGTCGCCGATCGCCGCGTCGCGACCTTCTCACGCGGCATGCGCCAGCGGCTCGGGCTAGCCGAGGTGCTGGTCAAACAAGCCGAGATCGCCATTCTTGACGAGCCGACGTCCGGCCTTGATCCGCAAGCGACACAGGAACTGTTGGAGTTGATCCGTGAGTTGGCGGACGAGGGCGTGACGTTCGTGCTCTCGTCCCATCAGCTCGCGATGATGCAGACGATCTGCAGCAGGGTCGCGCTGTTCCGCAAGGGCCAAGTCGGCCTCATCGGCCGGGTCGAGGATCTCACCTCGGACATCCTCGGCAGCACGCACACGGTCGAGGTTGAAGTCGAAAACACTGATCTGTCGAAGGTGCTTGCCGGGGTCCCGCACATATCGGGCCTGAGGCCTCTCAAGAAGGGACGCTGGCGTGTCGATGCCGACGCCGATGTCAGGGCCGATATCGCTCGCCATGTCGTTAAAGCCGACGGCGCCCTTCGTTCCATGACCATCCGTCAGGCTACGCTCGACGAAGTCTATGTCCGCTTCTTCGAAGGAGAGAACCATGATGTCGCGGCGTGAAGGCTCGCCATTTGCAGGGCTGTCGACGATCGCGCTCAAGGAAGCGGCCGATCATATGAACAGCATCCGCATCCATCTGGTGATGGTTCTGGTGCTGCTCACGGCGATCGGCTCGGTCTATGCCGCGATCGGCCAGATCAAGGCCACAATCGGTGAGGACCAGTTCCTGTTCCTGCGCCTGTTCACCACTGCGCAGCAACCATTGCCGTCCTTCGTGTTCTTCCTCGGCTTCCTGGTGCCTCTGGTCGCTATCGCGCTTGGCTTCGACGCCATCAATGGCGAATACAATCGCCGCACGCTGTCGCGTATCCTCTCGCAGCCGATCTATCGCGACGCACTTCTTACGGGCAAGTTCCTGGGCGGGCTACTGGTCATCGCCATCTGCCTGCTGGCTCTGTGGCTGCTGGTCACTGGCCTGGGGATGCTGCTGCTGGGGCTGCCACCCAGCGGTGAGGAGATCGCCCGCGGCCTTGCTTTTCTCTTCGCCTCTTTCGTTTACGCCGGCGTCTGGCTGGCGGTGGCCATGGCCTTCTCCACAATCGTCAAATCGCCGGCAACGTCGGCGCTTTGCGCGCTCACGGCGTGGCTGCTGTTCACGGTTTTTTGGCCGATGCTGGCACCGCTGATCGCAGGCGCGGTCGCGCCGATCGACCCGCTCGATCCGATGACGGCGGTTCATCAGATCGACGTTCAGCAGGCCATTGCCCGCATCTCGCCCAACACCCTTTACGGAGAGACCACGCTGGCCCTGCTCAATCCGGCAACGCGCTCGCTTGGCCTGCTTTTTACCGATCAATTGAGCGGGGCACTGATGGGCGCGCCCCTGCCCTTCTCGCTCAGCGTGGCGCTTATCTGGCCGCAACTCGCTGGCATGATCGCGGCCCTTCTGGTGTTGTTCACCATCGCCTATGTCTCGTTCCAGCGACAAGAGATACGGGCGTAAAAATGTCGCTTACCGCGCAAGCTGACGGTGGTGCGAGCGCCGCGGAAAACAATTCCAGGCCAAGCCACGTGCAGTTGGACCTTCCGCACCTGGGCGCCCAATCCGGCGCCAAGGCGCGCCGCCTCGGCCTTTCAGCAACGATCTTTGCCGCGCTGACCCTTCTTGTTCTGGCATTTGGCAGCACGGTCCAGAGCATCGATTATCATACGCTTATGCACACGCTCAGTCACCTTCCGGCGGCTTCCCTAGGCTGGTCGGTCTTCGCGACAGCGGTAAGCTTGGCGGCCGTGGTCGGCCGCGACGTGTGTGCGGTCTATTACGTCGGCGCTCGCACGCCACGTCTCGCGCCCCTTGTGGCCGGCTTTTGTGGAACAGCTCTTGGGAATGCAGTCGGATTCGGCACCCTTACCGGCGCAGCCGTTCGATATCGAATCTACCGAGCCGTCGGGCTTCGGTCCGAGGATATTGCCCGGCTCCTTTTGTTTGTCGCTGGCGGCTTCGGCCTTGGCCTTGCTGGCTTCGGAGGCATGACGACACTCATTGAAGCTGGGCCGGTCTCGCACCTTCTCGGCTGGCCGACAGGCATATTGCAGGTAGCGGCAGGGAGCGCGCTCGCTGGATCCATCATACTCCTGCTGTTTGGCTTGCGCGGACCAGTCCGCGTGGGCAGCTTCAGCCTTGCTGTCCCGAGCAAGGCGATCGCGGGCATGCAGCTTGGACTGACGGGTATCCGTCTCTTCGGAGCAGCAACCGCTCTGTGGGTGCTTCTACCGGGGGCTTCGATAAATTTCCTTAGCTTTGCCGCTATTTTCTCGGCTGCCACCGCATTGGGGGCCGTCAGCAACCTGCCAGGCGGCATTGGAATATTTGAGGCTGCTGTATTTTGGGTGTTTGCGGGACATGCCCCCGTCGATCAGATCGCGGCAGCGCTGTTGGGGTACCGAGGGATATACTTTGGGGTGCCATTGGTGCTTTCCGCGGCCCTACTCGCAATATTCGAAACCCGCCTTGCCTTAGGAACGAGGATCCCCACCGCCAACGATCGGCTTATTGAGGCGGCCGCTCAACTATCGCCCCGCTTCATGGGCGTCATCGCGTTTGCAACAGGAGTGATGCTGCTCACGTCCGGGGCAACGCCGACCTTCGGTCACAGACTAGCGGTCCTCTCGATGCGCCTGCCCCTTTGGGTGGTCGAAACCTCTCATTTTCTGGGCAGTCTGGCCGGCGTTGTGTTTCTCTTCCTGGCTCGTGGACTGTTTGAACGACGTGATGGTGCCTGGTGGCTTGCGCTCTTGATGGCGACCGCAAGTCTCGGTTTGTCCCTGGCCAAAGGACTCGCTTATGGAGAGGCCGGGTTCCTGGCGATTGTCATCAGCCTCCTGGTCGCGACCAAACGTCGGTTTGACCGACCTGCTTCAATGTTGGGTCAGCCTTTTACCCAGGGATGGGCCGTCGCCGTAGGCGTTATCGTCCTCGCAACGGCCGTGATCTTCCTCGTGGCGTTCCGGCACGCCGACTACACGGCGCGCGACCTATGGTGGCAGTTTGAGTTTGATGCGCAGGCCCCCAGGGCGCTGCGCGCCTTGCTGGGCGCCGCAATCCTTGCCATCGTCATCGGCCTTTGGCAGTTGCTTCGCCCGCCAAAGGGGCTCGCACCTCATCCGGACCTCATAGCGCTTGGACAGGCTTCGCGGATCATTCGTGCCCAAGCCAGGAGCCAGGCGATGCTGGCTCTCATGGGCGACAAGAGCTTGCTGTTCTCTAAAACGGGAGACGCTTTCATAATGTATGGAAAGCGCGGCCGCAGCTGGATTGCGCTCTTCGACCCGGTAGGCCCGGTCGAGGAATGGCCGGAATTAATCAAGAGATTTGTTGCATTGGCCGCCAGCCATGGGGGTCGCGCCGCCTTCTACGAGATCCGTCCTGAAAGCCTGCCGTTCTATCTGGACGCGGGCCTGTCAGTGATGAAGCTTGGCGAGGAGGCATGTGTAGGGCTCGCCGGTTTCGACATGAAGGGCAGAGCAAGTGCCCAGCTTCGCTATTCGCTCAAGCGCGGCGAACGCGATGGGTTGACGTTCGAACTTGTGCCACCCCGACAGATCGCCGAAATCATGGATGCCTTGATCGAGATTTCGGCAGCATGGTTGCGTTCGCGCAGAACCAGAGAAAAGGGATTCTCAATCGCCGCGTTCGAACCCTCATATCTGGGATCCCAATGGGTCGCCCTCGTTCGACAGAATGACCTTCCCGTTGCGTTCGTTACCGTCATGGCGACCGGGACACAGCAGGAAGCTTCGGTAGGCCTTATGCGCCACACGACCACGGCATCGCCCTACGCCATGGAGTTCCTGTTCACGAAGCTCATCCTCGAGCTCAAGGATATGCGCTACGCTTGCTTAAGCCTCGGCATAGCTCCGCTGAGCGGCGTATCGTCTGCCCCGCTATCTTCGCGATGGCACAGGCTCGGTGAGATGATCTGGCGCTATGGAACCCGGCTCTACAATTTCCAGGGCCTCAGAGCGTTCAAGAGCAAATTCAATCCGGTATGGGAACCGCGCTACCTGGCGGCGTCCGGGACGCTGAGCCCATTTGTTGTACTCGCGGATGCCACAGCCTTGATTGGTGCCAGGTTCAAAAGCTCAGGAGCACGAGCGCCGAATGAATAAGCTTGCCATCCTGCTGTCAGCAGCATCTGCGATCATGGCGCCGATGCCATCATTGGCGATCGAGGGTGGGCGGTACGGGGATGTCCACCTTGTGGTTCCCGATGATCCGATCCAGGGATACGTCGTCTTGTTTTCGGGGCAGGACGGATGGAGCGACGCTAACCAGGCGGCGCTTGCGGCGCTAGGGCGGCAGGGGGCACTCGCGGTCGGCGTGGACACAAAAACCTATTTGGCCAGGCTCTCGGAAGAAAAGGAGCCCTGCCATAACCTCGTGGGCGATGTGGAGATACTTAGCCGCCGGCTGCAACGTGAGCACAGCGGCCTGCAGTATCATTTTCCCATTCTGGCCGGCGTCGATGCCGGCGGAACGCTCGCAGGGGCCATTCTAGCGCAGGCTCCCATCAACACGGTGGCAGGGGCTGTCTCTGTGGATCCGAGCGTGGTTCTCCCCAGCGAACGCCCGCTTTGCGCAGGAGCGCCCTCGTCTCCTCAACCTGGCGGCTTTGCGTACGGACCGTCCAGGGTCCTGCAGGGT
Source organism: Mesorhizobium sp. B3-1-8 (assembly GCF_006439495.1). NCBI lineage: Bacteria > Pseudomonadati > Pseudomonadota > Alphaproteobacteria > Hyphomicrobiales > Phyllobacteriaceae > Mesorhizobium > Mesorhizobium sp. B3-1-8. The sequence goes on along the minus strand of NZ_VFTK01000009.1, from coordinate 104,668 downwards.
TTTTGGAACCTAGGTTTTACGGCCGCCGAGCCGAAGGACGCGCGCGCCTATTTTGCCTCGCTCCAAGGCGCCGGCATGCCGATGAGCGTTCAGTCCGTCCCCGGTAGCGCGAGGGATGCAGTGACCTCACTTGTCCAGCCGCATTTCAATGCGGGCTACGCCAGCGGCGTCTCGGCGCTTCCCCTGATCGAGCTGCCGGCGCCAAACCCGAATGGGCTGTTGGCGATCGTTCTGTCAGGCGATGGCGGCTGGCGCGACCTAGACAAGACAATCGCCGAAGAGCTGCAGTCGCGTGGGGTATCCGTGGTCGGTTGGGACAGCGTGCGCTATTTCTGGAAACAGAAATCGCCCGAGCAGACGGCGGCCGACCTTGCCGCGGTCATACAGGCATATGGCGAGAAATGGCACGCCAAGGATGTCGCCTTGGTCGGCTACTCCTTTGGCGCGGATGTGCTTCCCTTCGTCTACAACGACCTCGCAACAGGCATCAAACAGCGCATCGCGCAAATCTCTCTGCTCGGGTTCGCGAATGCGGCCGATTGGGAGATTCAGGTCGCAGGGTGGCTTGGCGCCGCCCCCAGCTCCGAGGCCGTTCCGGTCGCGCCGGCGATCGAGCAGGTGCCTGCGAAGTTGCTCCAATGTTTCTACGGAAATGAAGAGACTGACACTTTTTGTCAGGCGCTCTCCTCGCGAGGCGTCGAGGTGATCAAGACAACCGGCGGCCATCACTTTGATGGTAACTATGCTCGCTTGGCCGAGCAGATCCTGGATGGCTTCAACAGGAGGGTCGCTGCCAAGATGTAAGGCTGAAGGACTGAGCGCAGGGGCCGCGCCCGAGACGCGGCCGCCAAGGTACTAGTGTAGGCGCGGCGCGGCAGGGCGAAGCAGATGCCCAGGGAACGCGCTAATAGCCTAAATCTCTGCAAAGCCGTTTTGGAAGGCCCAGTCGCCCACCTTATTGCCAAGGTGAATGCCGTCCTCGCCGTCCTGCCGCCAATGAACGCCTAGCCAGACGCGGCCGAAGGCATTTTCAAACTCCGCGTCCTGCAGCGCTACGAACGACATCGGCAGATAGGGCCGAGGCCGCGGATCATTGATCCCTTTGTGCTTGCCGTTGAATTCATCCGAGTTTAGCGGTTTCAGAACCGCCCTTCGCAATCAGGGGGTTCGAAAAGCCAGACGGCCAAGATGATGGCGGCCGCAGCCAGCGCGACAATCAAGAGTGCGATCCTTACCGTTTTGTCCATAGGCCGGAAACTAGGGATAGGCAGAGCGACACATCAAAAGGGCGTTAAGAAGAGAGCCAGAGCGGCTCAGAGCGCCCATCGGAATGCCCGCCGCAGCTCGGAAGCTCCGTCCTTCTCATACCATCGTCCGTGCGAGACGATGACGCGTTCCGGATCCCAGTCAAGCATCTGACAAACCGCCAATCGCAGCGCGGTGCGGCGCCCGAAGAAGCTCAATCGCATGTCGATAGGAGCCTTGCCGTCGGGATCGGCGGCGCCGGCGAGCTTCACGAGAAGTCCGAGAAGCCGGCTATGAAATCGACTTGGCTCAAAGTTCTCGATCAGATCGGTGAGGATTACGTTCGGGTGCTGCGGTGAAACAGTACGGCCTCCGTCAGCATATCGCCCGCGCACCACAAGCAGGTCGACGTCATCAGGCCAGGGCGAATGACGACCCACCAGCATTGTATCAACATCGATCCGGCGCTTGGCTCGACGTGAGAGGCCGCGTACAGCCAGAATCTTTGCAGCGGGGACAACAGCTTTCCAGTCAGGCACCCACCAATAGCGCAGCGAATTCGGCGCAACCAGATAGCGGATTGGTCCCAATATCTCGATCGCCGACCGAAGCGCAGGGGAATATGCCACCGGTGAATGGAGGACCAATTCCCCACTTCGCAGCCGGACGATCGTCATGCGCGTTGAGAAGGGGAATTTCAGCCAGCCCAGCCCGAACCTGATCTCAGATCCGTCGACGATCCACAGGTCGGGGGCCACCGGCTTCAGAACGTTGATTGTCTCATACAGGTCCAGAGCGGGCCTACCGTTTGCGTGTCTGTGAAGCATTGGCCAGGCTCAGCGCTAGTTGAAGAGACTACTCAAGGACATCCGAACGCACAGGCGCCAGAGGTTGTTATGGTGCGTGATCCTCGACCGGACAGCGCGCGCTTTCGCGCGTCGCCAGCCATTCGCGAATAGCAAGGCCCGAGTAGCCAGTTCTGGCGCTCACGGTCCCCTAGGACCGCTATATACTCTCCGTCTCCCGGATAACCGATCAGGCCGATTTGTTCGTATTCTTCCAACTTACGCATCATGGCCGTCTGACGATCAAGGACAGAACGCTTGTTAATTCGCGCCAAGAGGGGAACGGCCCGGCACCACCCCAGCCGGATGCCGGGCCGTCAGGAAGTGCCCGCGCGGTCGCACTCCCCTGAAGCCTAGCCATGGCCTCCGGAGCGATCGGCTCGGCGAAGCGTTTCATTTGCGCAGGCAACCACAGGGATCGTGGAACCCTGCTGCCTGGCTTGCGACAACCACACCGTGCGGTTTTCCTGCGACAGACCTCTCATTGCCAAGCGCGCTGCGGACGTAATTTCGAAACCTCCGCAGGATGCACATTGAAATTCCACCTTGCGGAGAGTGACCTCGGCCTCAAGAGCCGTGCCGGCGCAAACCGGGCAGGTGGACGGAAAGTACCGTCGTTCGAACGACAGCACGTTCATGCTGCTGAGCTTTCTACCGGCGGGCGAACGGCGTTCGATTGGTCACAGCGCCAATTAAGGCCGCTCCGGCGATACACGATTGACGCCAAGTGCCATCGGTCGCAACGTGAGTGCATTCGGTTCCCTTCTGATGGCATCGGCGCTGACTAGCCTCTTGTCTTTGGTGCAACGTTTCTGCGCGTGGCGACTTCGATTTGCTTTGCTTCCACTTCGAGCCGGTCAGGGGCGGCGGACCCCATCAAGGCGTAAGCCGTACCTCCCGATTGCCAGTAAACTGTCGGTACCCTGCCGTCAGTGGCCGGGGTCGGAGGAACTGCGTCCTCGCCGTTCATGGGAGCCGCGACGAGCGTTATACGACCGACGCTGGGCGTGTCGGCTGTCACTACAAGACTCTGCTGCCCGTTCCAGGGCTGCACCTGGACGTCCTTCACGACCCATACCGAAGGCAACGTCGGCATGCTGACGTTGACTGCACCGACCAACCGTTCAATCTTGTCCTGCTTCGGCTCGTTCCCCCTATCCGGCCCCGTATTGAGCTGCGCTACCCGCAAGGCGTCTCTCGCGGCCAGGATGAAGGTTTCATCGGCCGTCTTGCCGCCTTGACGAAGCGGCACGGTCAGTGAGTTGGCCGACCATCCGGCTGCAATAAGGACGACAGCAGCGACCTGCAGTTTCAGGGCGGCTATCAGCTTCTTCCGGCGGAACACCCGCTCCAACTGTCTCGCCTTTTCCACAGTTGCGCGTGGTGGGACCGCCCGACGCGGTTGAGCACTGCGCAAAGCCTCCATGCGCTGCGCGTGTGCAAACACCTCGGCGGCCCGTTCCGGCTCCTGCGCAAGGCGCGCTTGCAGGTCGGATCGCTGCGACGGGGAGAGCTCGCCGTCGAGGAACCGGTTGATCTCTTCGTCTGAAATCCGGCTATTCGGCCACATCACGGCCTCCCACAATTTTCAACGAACCCGACACCTGGCCCCTTGCATCCTCAACGCTGTGTTTCAGCGCAAATCGGGCCCGGCTCAGGCGGGACATGACCGTCCCAGTGGGCACCCCCAGCAACTCGGCGGCTTCCGAATAGGTGAAGCCCAGTACGCCAACCAGATGAAGGATTTCCGCCTGCTCCGCCGGCATCGCAGCGAGCGCTCTTTCAACGTCGACTAGTTCGGCACAATGCTCTTGCGCGGGGGGCGACGTTCGATCGGACAGATCAGCGTAAGAGGCGAGGCGCTGCCGGTCGGCTGCCATGCGGGTGGCACTGGACAAGAAAGTGTTCCGAACAATCGCGATCAGCCAGGGCAAGAGCGGACGCGAACTATCGTAAGACTTGGCCAATGACAGGGCACGCACAAGCGCCTCCTGGACCAGATCGTCAGCATCCGAGTCATCGCGCGTGAGCACCCGCGCGTAACGCCATAAATCTTCAAGATAGGGTGTGACGTCGAAGTTCACGCTCAATCCGTTCCGCATAGCCTTCGCCCGGGATCGGCCCAGCGGTCAGGGACGCAACCGCTGGGCCAGATGGGAGCGCTTTCCTCCCGAAGCGCAGGCGTCGAATAGCCATGTGTCATCAATGCCTGCTTCGCTCCCCAGTTCCGACAGTGGCCTCTGGAGGCAGCCGCCACGGTCGAAGCTCACCCTCAACCTGCATCTACCGAGCTAGGCCGGCAACTATTCCATCACGGTTTGGAATTTCTTCCGCCCTGCGGATCTGCCCAGATAGTCGAACTGGCAATCAGGTTCAGGGAAAGCACGGTCCTCGTAAGGCGCTGGGCACTTCGACGTGTTGTAACGCCGGCAAGAGCCTTCCGCGGCCAAAGTCCAATTGGAGTGTCCGCTTCCAGCTGGCGAGCAGCCCAATTTAGCGATTGCGATGAGGCGCCAACTGTATTCGGCAGAAGACAAACTCGATGGGCGAGAGACGGAATCGGGTTCTTGAATCGACTTCGGCGAACTGCCTCGTAACCTATTGGCAAATAACGATTATGCCAGCCACTGAGGCTGTCGTTTTCGACAGGAAATCAATATGTCAGCGGGTGGTTCGCCAACCCGTTTCCCTCGTATTCTCTCGTATGGTCTGGCGAACCCAATGACCAAGACGAGGACTAGTTTCGATGAAAGCGTTGTCTTGCTCTTTTCCCGCAGGAAGAGGTCAATGTGAGGGAGCAAGCCCTGTCGATCCGGTTGATGGCGAGGGAACCATGTGGCTGCCCCCGCCACCAGGAAGGCCGGTGATCGACGCTTCAAGTCATCCTGCGTTCCTGAATTGGAAGTCGCCGACTACTCGCTCGTTGGGGTCAATCGGACCCAGATTCTTCACGACCCTGAATTGACCGCCCTGCGCCTGCGCGATGTACATGTTCATGCGAACATGATGCTGGCCGGGAACCATCTCGGCCGCACCTCCCGGGCCTTCGGCGATACGAGCATGGTCGAGTGCCTGGATGACCGCGTCGCGCTCGACGCTGCCCGCCTCCTTCACCGCCGCTTCCCACATGCTGATCGCCCGGAAATGACCAGTGCACCCGCTGCCCGCAGTCAAGGTGGCGCCGCCGGGGAACCGTTCGCTGTAGCGCCGCAACAGCGCGCGACCGAACGGTTCGTCGAGTTCCTGGTAGTAGTCGAGGCAGCTGTAGAGGCCCTCGATCTGGTCGGGCGGCACCAGGTTGAAGAAGTTCTCGTCGAAGTAGGTACAGACGATCCGGCCGCCGCGTCTGCCGAAGCCGGCCTTGTGCAGTTCTTCGAGAAACGGTGTCAGGCCCGGCGGGACTATGGTGTTGAAAACCACGTCGGTGCCGCTCGCCATTATCTGCTGCACCGTCCCCCGGAAGTCGATGGTGTCCAGCGGAAAATACTCCTCGCCGACGATTTCGCCGCCATTGGCGCGCACCGCCCGGCTCGCGGCCTTGTTCAGCAAATGCGGCCAGATGTAATCGGCCGACGGCAAATAGAAACGCTTCGCCCCGGTGCTGTTCATGAGCCACGGTATCAGCGGCTCGACCTGCTGCGCAGGCACGGGCCCGGTACAGAAAATCAGCGGATCGTTTTCCTGCCCCTCATACTGCTCGGTATAGATGTAAAGCGTCCCGCCCCGGGTGACCGCCTCGCTCTTGATGGCCAGGCGGGTCGAACTGTAAATGCCGCCGACGACCACATCGACCTTGTCGACGTCGACTAGTTTCGCAGCCTTTGCCTTGGCGACACTTTCGACGGTTTCGCCGTCCTCGACGACCAGCTCAACCGGCCGGCCGAGGAGGCCGCCTTTGGAGTTGATGTCGTCGACAAGCATGGTGGTGAGGTTGGCGTTGGCGATGCCCATGAAGGACAATGGGCCGGTGATCTCGGCGATAAGGCCGATCTTGATGGGTTTCGGATCCATCTGATTTCTCCGTTTCTGGGGGATTCGTTGGGCGCGCCGCCGCCAAAGGGGAGGCGGCGCGCAAGATGGACCCTCAGGCCTCGTAGTGGCCCAGCAGCAGTGCCGCCTGCGGCTTGCCGACATGGCCGGCTTCCTGCAGGATCGCGGGAACCTCCGGATCCGACACGAAATTCTTCCAACCCTCGGCGTCCCAGTCGAAGATCGCCCAGACGCGGTCAGGTTCGCTCGGGTCGCGGAACACGGTTGCGCCGTTCGAGCCGTGCAGCCGGCGCTTGTCGGCGCCCTTGGTCGAAAAGATCCGGATGAAGTGGTCGACGTCCGCCACCTTGGTCGTTGCGAGAAGCATCTGATTTCCTCCTGTCGGTCGCGGCCACCATTGGTCCATCGACAGGATCACGATGCGCGCGCCGAAGCGGGCGCACATGGGGTGGATTCCCTATGCCGGCATTTCGCCCGGTCGGACAAGGCCGTGCTCGACCGCATAGAGCGCGGCACCGGCGCGGGTGGTCACGCCGACCTTGGAGTAGACGCTCTGGATGTGGTGGTCGGCGGTCTTGGGCGAGATATCGAGCTTGCGAGCCGTCTCCTTCGCCGTAAGGCCGGCGGCGATCAGGCGCAGCACCTCGATTTCGCGCCGCGTCATGCCGGCTAGCGCCTGCGGTAAGGCCCGGCGCGACTGCTGCCCGGCGAAGGACAACACCGCCTCGGCGGCGTCGGGGCAGATACAGCCGTCACGAACAGCTGCACGCAACTGCGTCGCCGCCGCCTCGCTGGACAGCGCCTTGCGGTGCGGACGTTCCTCCCGCGACGTCTGAAAGGCCTCGGCGGCGGCCAGGATCCTGGCCGCCGGAGACAGATCGGAGCCGCTGACCTTGCGGTGATATCCCGAACCGTCCAGGCGCTCGTGATGGCGCAGCACGAGCGCGCCCATCGCATCGCCGCCGTGGCCGAAGGAAGCCAACGCCCGCTCACCGTAATAAGCGTGCAGTTGCGCCGCGTCGCGCTCACGCACCGACAAAGGGCCGTTGCGCATCCAGGTCGGCACCGGCACCACCAGTTCGCCGATGTCATGGATGCAGCCCGACCAGCGCAGGGCGCGGACATCGGCAGTGGGCAACCCGATCCGCTGGCCCGCACCCGCGGCCAGTTCCGACACCATTCGCGAATGGCCCTGCGTAAAGGGCATGCGCATGTCGATCATGTCGGCGATGGCGAGGAACGCCTCGTCACAAGCCGCCTCATCCAGCGTCACCGGCGGATCGGGCTCCAGCGCCAAAATCGTCTCGCGATCGACTGTCGCACCGATATCCTTCATCAGCGCGGTCGCGTTGGCCGAGACGAGCCGGCCTAGACCCGCTTCGTATGGGCCATCGCCGCGACTGGCAACGGTTTCGGCCATCGCGTCGATACCGACAGCATCGCTGAGCGCAATCACATCCTGCGCCAATGTGATCAGGCGCACGGCCGGCAGAACATCCTCGCCGCTCAGCCCGCGCGGCAGGCCCTTGCCGTCCCAGCGTTCGTAGATCTGGCCAAGGTTGCGCCGGATGTCCTCGGACAGGCCAAGCCGCTCGCCGATACGCTGGGCGACCTCGCAATGCGCAGTCAGCACCGGGCGGGCCACGGCCAGCGCCTGCGCCATCGCAGCCTCGATCGCCCTGGCCTGCGCGTCAGGCTCGAGATAGTAGTAGAACCGCTTGAAGGCCTGCACGAAGACCCTGCCCAATTCTGCACGGTTGCCCATGTCGAGAGCGACAAGATCCTGGCGCAGTGCGATTTCGTCACCGAAGGTGGCCGCCAGAAGGTCCGTATCCGCATTGCAGCCGACATAGCGCAGCATCGACTGGTGGTAGGCATTGCGCCGGTCCTGCTCGGAAACACCCGCAAGGTCCGCGATCCGCATTGCAAGCACGCAAGATTTCAGCGCGAAGTCGCGGGAATGGCCTGTCGCGAGGTCCGACGCATTAGCGAGGACCATCATGAAGTCCGCTCGGCGTATCGAGACTTCTGTCATCGCACACCCCAACCAGCACATATGCTATCCCGGCGCGCGCCGAATACCTAGGGCAAAAGTCGGAGGCCGGATGTGTATGCTATAAACATCCCGGCGACTCGACGGTAGCTGGTCGCGAATGCCTTGGGCGCCTCACCATTCGCGATGACGAGCGCTACTCCGCGGTATGGTGGCCAGCGCCCTCACAGGTTATGCCGGGCGGCGCTTCAGCATTGGCTTCTGCTCGTGCAGATCAGCGGTGCCGGGTGCATTGGAAGATCAATCATTCGACCTGTTGGTGAGTACAAGTTTTGGCCGTTCAAGCCTCATTGGGCGTAAGCCATCGACAGGCGAGCATCCTATCGACGGCTCGGCTCAAGACGCTCGCCGGTCGTTGGCCACAGGAAAGCTCGGTCTAAGCCTCCTCCTTCTTTGCTTTCGCAAAACCGCGGTCCGTTGCGATGAACCGTTCAAGCATCGGCGCGATCAAGCGCGATGGATCGGCAGACGGCCGCCCGGTCTCGCGCCCAAGGATCTCTGCGTATTTCACCAAATCGCGATGCAGGGGAGCCGGCAGTTCCACCGTAATCTTCACTGGCTTGTCGTCGGCGATCGTTGCGAGTTTCAACTTGGCCATGTCAACCTCCGTATGGTTCAAGGGCAAGGTCGCGGGTGACAAGGACGCGAACGGGAAACCCCGGCCGGATCGTGAGCGTCGGGGCGATAGCGAGTTGCCGCTGAACGACTTGCTGGCCTACCTGGCTGACGCTATCGGAAGCGCCGCTTCGCAGAGCCCGCACAATATCGCTGTCTTGATCAGAAGAACCGGCCTGCGCGCCAACGCTCAGAATGGTCGACAACGCCGCGGCCTTGAACAACTCGCCCCAGTGATAATCGACGTCGTCCTCTAGGCCGGCATAGCCCTGTGCGTCCGCGCCAGGCTGCCGCTCCAGCACCATGGAGCGTCCGTCGGGAAAGATCAGCCTGTTCCAGACAAGCAGCACGCGGCGCTGCCCGGAACCAATTCCGCTATCGTACTGCCCAACAATACGAGTGCCTTGCGGGACAAGCAGCGAGCGGCCGGTGGGGCTGTCATAGACATTTTCGGTCACCTGAGCGCTGATCTGCCCGGGAAGGTCCGACCGGATACCCGTAATGAGCGCGGCCGGGATCACGGCACCGGCTTGAAGCACATAGGGTGACGCGGGAGGCGTGATGTGATCCGGGGCCACTGTACGCCGGTCAGCGGCGGCAGACAGGAAGGAAAGCTGGCGATCCTGCGCATTTGGCTGAGCATACTGACTGGCAAGATCGCTAACAGGAGGGACGGACGCTTCGGCGGTCTTGGGATCTCCTTGCGCTGTCTGGAAGAAGACGCGCGAGGTTCTGGCCGCTTCCTCTTCGGCTCGTCGGCGCTGCTCGGCTTCGTCAACCGCAGGGCTCGCGATTGAGGGGGGCACGACGGCCTGCCCCTTCTTCTGGGCATCGAGGATCGGCCTGCCGAGATCGCCAGGCAGCGGCGGCCCAAGGATCGGGCCGGCATAGTCGCGCGGCAGGCTTGCCAGTCCGTCCGCGGGCGGCCGATTGGAGGTAGGGTAGAGCTCCTCGCCCTGCTTGAATGTGTCGGCGTCCTGCAGAGCGTAAATCAGCGCGCCGCCGAGACCGAGCGAGGCGATGAAGCCGATGCCTGCGAGCATCTTGCGCGACAGACGCGTCACACGCGGCGGGTCGGCGCGAAGCCGCATGGGTCCGACGTCCTTATCGTCCTCATTCATGGCTGCAGCGCTCCCCTGTGCATTGCGTTCGGCACCTTCGACGCGGCGCTGACGCTTGGCCTCCGCCACAATCCATGGTCTGTTCCTCCATCAATGCGCACGATCCTGACCGTCTGCTGCCGCTTGCCAGCGCCAAGACGCAGTTCGGCCGCACCAAAAAGGCGGTCGACGATCAGGACGTTTCGATAGACGCGGCTGTTGGTGATTTCAGCCTCGCCGTCCGGACCGATGACGAAAATCGGCGGCATCTCGCCTTGCACGATGCCGCGCGGAAACTCGATATAGACCCTGCGCCCATCATCGTAGGCGCTCACCGGCTTCCAGGGCGGGCTGTCCCCGGTGAGGCCGTAGCGATAGTTGCGCACTGTAACGTCCGGTATGACCGGCGTTGTGGCGATCGTCTGCGGGAGGTCCGCTTTCAGAGCCGGATAGGACCACGCAACGGCAGGCATGTAGGGCTTCGCGCCTGAGCGTAGCTCAAGCATATAGCTGCGCCGGTCCGTGGCGATGATAAGGTTCGTTGTGATGTCCGCCCGCGAGGGTTTCACCAGGACGTGGACGCGTCGGGCAATGCCGGACCCGCTTTCGGTGTCGCCGATGATCCAGCGCGCGGTATCACCTGCCGCGATCGGACCGTCTCCAGTCAGGCTCTCGCCCGGCTCAAGCGCGATGTCCGTTATCTGGCCAGGTGAGGCGTAGACCTGGTAGAGCGCTCCTTCGCTCCATGGGTAGATCTGAATTGCATTGTAGTAGCCCTCACGGCGCGGTTCCACGCGCGCCGCGGCGTTTGCGTTCTCGACACGGGCTGCCGGCGTTTCCCCGATGGCGCCGCCTCTCGCCGGCGCCCAGCCTGGTGGCACGCGAAGAGGTTTCGGCCGTTGGTCGGTCGCGGCGGTCGGAGCTGGCGGCAAGGGCGGAACATAGGTGTCGTAGCTGATCTTCGGCGGCTTCTTCGCAGTCGTGGCGCAACCCGCAAGCAGCGTCGTCCCCGACACCAGCATGGCCGATAGCAGATATCTTGGGAAAGTCGTGCCGGCAACAAGACGCGATGTCGGGCTCATTGGCTCATCTCCCGCGACCAGTTGATGGCGTTGACGTAAATACCGAGCGGATTAGCGCGGAGCCGTTCGGCGTCGCTTGGCGTCTGCGTCACGATCGTCAGGATCGCGGTCCAGCGCTCGGTGCCTGAAAGCTGACCGTTCTCGTAGTGGTGCTCGATCCAGGCGACACGAAAGGAGCCCGGCGAGGCTCTGATGACCGAAGAAATGTCCACCGCGACCTGCTGCTTGCCGACCTTGGAGAAAGGATCCGCAGCGCGCGCATAGTCGTTGAGCGCCGCAGCACCCAGGTCGGTGGTCCAATCATAGGCGCGCAGCCAGTCCTGGCGCAGGATGATCGGGTCAGCGGGGATGGAGCGTACCTGCTCGATAAAGCGGGCGAGATGCCACGCGATCTGCGGATCGGTCGGCTTATAGTCGGCGGTTGCCGGCTCGATCGCTTGAGCCTGGCCGAGCTTATCGACCTGCACGACCCAGGGCACGACCGTGCCGCGGCCCGACTGCCAGACCAGTGAGGTGGCTAGCCCCGCCGACAGGATGAGCGACCCGAACGCCATGGCGCGCCAGTTGCGAGCCTGCACGCGTGCGGAGCCGATGCGTTCATCCCAGATCTGCTCAGCCTTTTGATAGGGAGTTTCCGGTCGAGGGCTCTTGCCGTAGTGGACGGCGGGGCGCCTAAAGGTGCTCATGGTTCATTCGCCTTCAGAAAGAGAAATCGAGGCTCCGCCGCCATGGCTGTCACCGGCGCGCACCGCGTGGGCGGCGGTCTGGGCGCCGTGGGCGAGGCGCTGGGAGCGATGCAAGCGTCTGGCCCATTCGGGCTGTCCTTGAGTGCTGGATGGCTTGCCCACGCCGGACGCGGTTGGCGCAGCGGCGCCGCCAATCGTTCCCATGGTCGACGAGCCGCCGGTGATTTCAGCGGCCGAACCGACGCCAGAGGCAAAGTTCGACTGAAGAGCTTGATCGGTGTTTGCAGCGGCGCGCTTGAGTGGAGAGATTGCCGCTGAAGCGCCAGCGCGCGCAATGCCGCCCAAGCCGGAGGCGATGCCTGTCACGCCAGACTGGCCGGCGGCGCCAAGCATATAGGCGGCCGAACCGCCGCCAGCGAGTGAGGTCCCGCCACGCACGGTTGAGGCCGCCCCCGCGAATGCGGCTGTTCCGCCTCGCGTCGCGAGGCTGGCTGCTCCGTAGCCTGCAACGGCGATGCCACCCGCGGCCAGGCCAGTCCCGACGGCCGCACCGGCGCCAAGCTGCGGTCCACCCGCGACGAGGCCGTTGGCGATGCCGGGACCGAAGATGCCGAGACCAAGCAGCGACAGCGCTGCCAGCACGATCGCCATGGCCTGGTCGATGGTGGGGTTCTCGCCGCCGAAGCCTTGGGTGAATTCGCCGAAGAGCGTGGATCCGATGCCGATGACCACGGCAAGCACCAGAACCTTTATGCCGGACGAGATGACGTTGCCGAGCACGCGTTCGGCCATGAAGGCCGTCTTGCCGAAGAGCCCGAAGGGGATCAGCACGAAGCCGGCCAGCGTCGCCAGCTTGAACTCGATCAGCGTCACAAAGAGCTGCACCGCCAGGATGAAGAAGGCGAGCAGGACGAGCGCCCAGGCAAAGAGCAGGCAAGCGATCTGGATGAAGTTTTCAAAGAAGGAGACGTAGCCCATCAGACCGGAGATCGCCTCAAGCAATGGTCGTCCGGCGTCGAGGCCGGTTTGCGCCACCTTGCCCGGGTGCAGCAGATCCTGTGCCGAGAAGCCGGTTCCACTCGCCTTGAGACCAAGACCGGAGAAACTCTCGAAGATGATTTGGGCGAGGCTGTTCCAATTCGAAATCAGGTAGGCGAAGACACCGACAAAGAGCGTCTTCTTGACGAGCCGCGCGAGGATGTCGTCGTCGGCGCCCCAGCTCCAGAAGAGCGCGGCAAGCGTCACGTCAATAACGATTAGCGTGGTGGCGACGAAGGCGACCTCGCCGCCGAGCAGGCCGAAGCCGCTGTCGATATAACGGGTGAAGGTGGCCAGGAATTGGTCGATGACGCCGGTATTGCCCATGTCTACCGGGTCTCGTGCTGGCCAGCATCCGGCGACCGCGAAGTGGCCGGCTCGACGATCGAATTCCCCGACGGCTTTTCCAGACCGAGGAAGCGATCACGCTGTTCGGCCCACAGCCGCGCACATCCATCATCACGCAGGGCAGCCTCGCCGAGCGCCTGGCAGCGGCGCAGGCCATCGCGATGCGAATTCGGGACCGAGGCCGCCGGTGTGTGCTGACCCTCCCCCACCGGTTTGTGTTCCTTCCGGCTCATCTCGAGCGCCGTCGCCGTCATGGCGACGGCGACCAAGACGACGGCCACGACGCGAGCGAGGGTTTTGCCGTCCATGGCGATCGACCTCAGCGGTTGAACATCTGGACCGAGCCGGCCTGGTAGCCGGAGCCAGGCGCCAGGAAGCGGCGGCGTTGCTCACGCCCCTGATCGACCGCGGCAGCACGCTCGGCCTCGGTCAGCGCCTGGGCGCGACCATTGGCGGCTACCAGGGCGGTCAAGTCCGCAAGCTGCTGGCCCTGAAGCGCAAGCAACTGATTGCTGGCTTGCGTCGCCTGCAGCGCACCGGTCGCCGACTGGCTGGCGCCGACCAGCGCCGACATCTGCGCGCGGCCGGTGTCGATGTTTCCGACGACGCCCGCCTGGACGCGCATTGCGTCCTGGAGAGCTCCCACTGTGTTTTGCCAGCGCGAGCGCGCGTCCGTGACGAGTTGCTGGTCGGAAGCAGAGAGCGAGACGCTGCTGTATTGCTGCTGAAATGCCTTGTCGACCTGCTGGACGTCGAAGGCGATGTTCTGTGCTTCGCCGAGAAGCTGTTGCGTGCGCTGCACCGACTGTTGCAGTTGCTGCAGCGAGGACAAAGGCAGGCTCGCCAGGTTGCGCGCCTGGTTGATCAGCATCTGGGCCTGGTTCTGAAGCGAGGTGATCTGGTTCGTGATCTGCTGCAGCGAGCGCGCAGCCGTCAGGACATTCTGGGAGTAGTTCGATGGATCAAACACGATCAAGGCATGCGCTGGCAAAGTCATCATCGGCGAGATCGCGATCGGCGTGGCGAGCGTCGCCGCGACCAGAAGAAGGACGCGCCGCCGGCTTTGACGAACAGTCATGGTTTGGAATCCTTTTCAGGTTCGGGAACGGTGAGGTTGGGAATGAGGTCGGCGGCCCACCCGACGTCGCGGGCACGCAGCCACGCCGGCAGGAAGCCGTCGCGGCCATGCTCGGCGATGATGCTGCCGATCAGGGCCTGATCGCTCTTCGAGGACGCGGCGCAAAGCGCGAGCCCGACCTCGGACAGGCCGAGCTCGAAGAGACGATTGCCGCGACGGGACTGGCAGTAATAATCGCGCTTGGGTGTGGCTCGGGCCAGGATCTCGATCTGGCGGTCGTTCAGGCCGAAGCGGCGATAGATGGCGGTAATTTGCGGCTCGATCGCCCGTTCATTGGGCAACAGCAGCCTGGTTGGACAGCTTTCGATGATCGCCGGCGCGATAGCCGAATTGTCGATGTCGGAGAGTGACTGGGTGGCGAAGACGACGCTGGCATTCTTCTTGCGGAGCGTCTTCAGCCATTCGCGCAACTGCCCGGCGAACGCGTCGTCGTCGAGGGCAAGCCAGCCTTCGTCGATGATCAGCAGTGTCGGACGACCGCCGAGCCGGTCGCCGATGCGATGAAACAGATAGGACAGGACGGCGGGCGCGGCCGGCGTGCCCACCAGACCTTCGATTTCGAACGCCTGCACTGATGCCTGGCCGAGGTGTTCGGCCTCTGCGTCGAGCAGCCGGCCGTTCGGGCCACCAACACAGTAAGGACGAAGCGCCTGTTTCAGGTCATTGGCTTGCAGGAGCACGCTGAGCCCAGTGAGGGTGCGCTCCTCGACCGGGGCCGAGGCGAGCGAGGTCAGCGCCGCCCAGATATGCTCCTTTGCGTCCGGGGTGATCTGGATGCCCTCGCGCATCAGAATAGCGACGATCCAGTCAGCCGCCCAGGCGCGCTCGTACGTGTCATGAACGCGGGCGAGCGGCTGCAGCGAAACGGAAGCGTCCATGCCTTCGGTGAGATGACCCCCGAGATCGTGCCAGTCGCCGCCCATGGCGAGTGTCGCCGCGCGGATCGAGCCGCCGAAGTCGAAAGCGAAGATCTGAGCGTTGCGGTAGCGGCAGAATTGCAGCGCCATCAACGCCAGCAGCACCGACTTGCCGGCGCCGGTCGGGCCGACGACCAGCGTGTGACCGACATCGCCGACATGAAGAACCAACCGGAACGGGGTCGAGCCTTCGGTCTTGCCGTAAAGCAAGGGAGGACTGACCAGATGCTCGTCCCGTTCCGGCCCCGCCCACACGGCAGAAAGCGGGATCATGTGGGCGAGATTGAGCGTCGAGATAGGCGGCTGACGGACGTTGGCATAAGCATGCCCGGGTAACGAGCCGAGCCAGGCGTCGACGGCGTTGACGGTCTCGACGATCGCCGTGAAGTCGCGGCCCTGGATGATTTTCTCGACAAGCCGTAGTTTCTCGTCCGCGACGCGCGAATCGGAATCCCATATGGCGACGGTCGCGGTGACATAGGCCATGCCTGCCATGTCGGCGCCGAGCTCCTGCAACGCCGTGTCGGCGTCGGCCGCCTTGTTGGCGGCGTCGGTGTCGAGGAGTGCTGATGGCTCGTTGGTCATCACCTCCTTCAGGATCGAGGCGATGCTCTTGCGCTTGGCGAACCATTGCCGCCGTATCCTGGTCAAAAGGCGGACAGCGTCGACCTTGTCGAGCAGGATCGCGCGGGTCGACCAGCGGTACGGGAAGGCCAACTTATTGAGGTCATCAAGCAGGCCAGGTGTCGTGGCGGTCGGGAAGCCGACGATGGTGAGCATGCGAAGATGCTTGTCGCCAAGCCGCGGTTCGAGCCCACCGGCGAGCGGCTCGTCGGCCAGCAGCGCATCGAGATAGATTGGGGTCTCGGGGACGCGCACCGGATGGCGCTTGGTCGAGATGGTCGAATGCAGGTAGGTCAGCGTTTGGCCGTCATCGAGCCAGTGGCATTCAGGCATGAACCCGTCGAGCAGGGACAGCACGCGCTCAGTCCGGTCGACGAAAGCGCGGACGATTTCGCCCGGATCCGCGCCGGCCTGGTCGCGACCCTCATAAAGCCAGCCCTCGGCGCGCGTGGCGTCTTCGGGCGGCGGCAGGAACAGGAATGTGAGAAAGTAGCTCGATACGAAGTGAACCCCTTCCTCGTCGAAGTCGGCTTTGCGCTCGGCATCGAGCAGGCCGGAGGCCGCATTGGGAAACTGGCTCTCGGGATAAGAAGCCGCTTCGTGCCGCTGCGCTTCGACGAAGATGCTCCAGCCCGAGCCAAGACGACGAAAGGCATTGTTGATGCGCGATGCCACCGCGACAAGTTCCGCCGCTACGGCGGAGTCGAGATCAGGTCCGCGAAACCTCGCGGTGCGCTGAAAGCTGCCGTCCTTGTTGAGCACGACCCCGGGGGCGACGAGCGCCGCCCAAGGCAGAAAGTCGGCAAGGCGAGCAGCAGTCCGGCGGTATTCGGCAAGGCTCAGCATAGCGGCGCCCTCAAACCGACAGATGCCCGGGCAGCCGCAGGTGCCGGCGTCCGACTTCGAAAAAAAGCGGATCGCGCCTGGCAGCCCATACCGCCGTAAAATGTCCGATTGCCCATATCAGAAGACCGGCCAGCCAGAGCCGCAGCCCAAGACCGACAGCGCCCGCCAGCGTGCCATTCAGGATCGCGATTGCGCGCGGCGCGCCCCCGAGCAGGATCTGCTCGGTCAGCGCCCGGTGCACGGGCACGGTCCACCCCGGCACTGTGTCGAGCTGTTCGAAAGCGGTTGTCATCAGATCAACGCCCCGCCGCCGAACGAGAAGAACGAAAGGAAAAAGCTTGACGCCGCGAAGGCGATCGAAAGGCCGAAGACGATCTGGATCAGCCGCCTGAACCCACCCGAACTGTCGCCGAAGGCCAGCGTCAGGCCGGTGACGATGATGATGATGACGGCGATGATCTTGGACACCGGTCCTTCGACCGACTGCAGGATCTTCTCGAGCGGCTGTTCCCACGGCATCGAGGAGCCCGACGCAAAGGCGACCGGCGCGACCATGAGGTTGAGGGCAATGGCGGCACTGGCCGCCGCCAGGCTGGCGTGGCAGCGCGAAGAAAGGCGGATCATGAAATTTCTCCTGTGTTGATCGGGTTAGCTTCAGCGATGCGATAATCGCCATCGGGGCCCAGACCCTCGACCCTGACCAGTTCGATCAGCCGTCGCGCGGCGCCGCGTCCGGCGAGCACGGCGACAAGGCCGATCGTGTCGGCGATCAGCGCACGCGGGACAGTGACGACGGCCTCCTGGATCAGTTGTTCAAGTCGGCGCAGAGCGCCAATACCGGAGCCGGCGTGAAGGGTGCCGATGCCACCGGGATGCCCGGTGCCCCATGCCTTCAAGAGGTCCAGCGCTTCGGCGCCGCGCACCTCGCCGATGGGAATGCGATCGGGCCGCAGGCGCAGCGAGGAACGAACCAGGTCGGAAAGCGTGGCGACGCCATCCTTGGTGCGCATCGCGACGAGGTTGGGGGCAGCGCATTGCAGTTCGCGGGTGTCCTCGATGATGACGACCCGGTCCGTCCCTTTCGCCACTTCGGCGAGCAGCGCGTTGGTCAGGGTAGTCTTGCCCGTCGACGTGCCACCGGCAACGAGGATGTTTGCGCGGCCAGCAACCGCGGCGCGCAACATAGCGGCGTGGCCAGAAGTCATGATGCCCGCCGCGACATAGTCATCGAGCGTGAAGACGGCGACCGCGGGCTTACGGATCGCGAAGGCCGGCGCGGCAACAACGGGCGGCAGCAGGCCTTCGAAACGCTCGCCGGTTTGCGGCAACTCGGCCGAGACGCGTGGGGACCGGGAATGGACCTCGGCGCCGATATGATGGGCGACCAGCCGCACGATCCGCTCGCCAGCGGCAGGCGCGAGCATTTCGCCCGTATCGGCCAAACCTTCCGAAAGCCGATCCACCCAGATCCGGCCATCCGGGTTCAGCATGACCTCGACGATCGCGGGGTCGTCCAGGAACCGGGCGATGGCGGGTCCGAGCGCGGTGCGCAGCATACGCGAGCTGCGCGCGCGTCCTTCGGTATCGTTGTGCGAGATAGCCATCCTGTCCCCGTTTGGCCCGGGAACCCGTCGAGCAGTTCCGGTCGGGGATGAGCAAGAGAGGCCTTAAGCAGCCCGGTTCAACAGCTTTCGACCGCCGTCGTAGCGCAGCGAGCAAAAACCGGCGAACGGCGGCGCAGAGCTCAGGAAGCTCTGTGGCGGCGTTTCGCGGCGTTCCAAGATCGGCAGAATATAAACTTTCGCAATACTATGTATATGTTTATTGACACCTGACTCCCACCGGGTTTATGAGAGGGCATCGATGACCTGGCCGAACGGGCGATCGCCCTTTCCACGGCGCGGAGGATTGTCATGCGGTTTGGTCCGGAGGGCTCGGTTTCGCGGCGCCAAACAGGCGTTTCCAAATATGCTCCAGGCGCCACGACCGTCGCAACGCCGTGCCCCTTCACGGCAAAGGGCGGCGAAGCTTCATGAGCATGCTCGACATCTGGCTTGGGATCCTGCAAGGGCTGCGCATAACGGCAGCGGTTACCGCCTATGGCTTGGTCTTCGCAGTGCCCTTCGCGCTTGTTTTCGGGGTCGCGCAGTTTCTGACCACCGGCTTGACGCGCTTGCTGGTCACGGCAGTAATCGAATTCTGGCGCAGCTCGGCGGTCATCGTCCTGCTCTTCGTGTTCTACTACGTTCTGCCGGTCATGGGGGTCACTCTATCGGCGATGACCGTCAGTGCATTGGTGCTCGGCCTCAATAGCGGCGGCTATGCCAGCCAAGCGGTGCGCGCCGGCCTCCAATCTCTTCCTGCCGGCCAACGCGAGGCTGGCATGGCGCTCGGCCTCTCTCGCCCGGCGATCCTGCTTCTGATCGAGCTGCCCCAGGCGTTGGTCGCAATGAGTCCCACATTCGTCAACAACCTTATTCAGCTGGTCAAGGCGACTTCCCTTGTCTCCTTGGTCACGCTGACAGACATGACCTTCCGCGCCAAGGAAATCTCGCAGACCGAATACGACCCGGTCGCGATCTATTCGGCGTTGCTGTTAGCCTTCTTCGTCGTCTGCTATCCGATCGCGCTCGCCGGCCGCTGGCTCGAGGCGCGGGTCAATCCCGAAAGAGGAGCGCCTCGTGGGATTTAACCTCGATTTCGCGCTCTCGACCATCCCAATCATAGTCGGTGCGATCGGGACTACCCTGCTCGCAACGGTCTTGAGCTGCCTCGGTGCGTCGGCGCTCGGCTTCACCTTCGAAATGATCCGCCGCGGGGGCGGTGCGCCTGGCTTTGCCGTGCGCTTCCTGATCGATTTCATCCGCTCGACGCCGGTGTTGGCCTGGCTCTATTTCCTGTATTTCGTCATGCCCTTCTACGGGATCCGGCTTGGCGCCATGACGGTGGGCATATTGGGGCTAAGTCTGTATTACAGCGGTTATCTGGCGGAGGTGTTCAAGGCGGGCATCGACGCTATTCCGAGGGGCCAGCAGGAAGCAGCCAGAGCCCTGTCGCTCACCCGCCGCGACACGGTCGTCTTCGTCATCGCACCCCAAATGCTGCGCAACGTCGCCGCGCCCCTGGGCAACTACCTGGTTTCGATCCTTAAGGCGACGCCTTATCTCGCGATCCTGGCCGTGCCGGAAATGCTCGGGCGCGCCTTCGATATCGCTTCAGAGACCTATCGCTACGCGGAGCCGCTGACGATCGCCGGCATTCTGTTTCTCGCCCTGGCGCTGATCGTTTCTTATGGAGTGAAGCGCGTCGAGAAGCTCCTTCTTGCGAGCGGGCGCCGCTGATGCTCGACCGGCACGCGCTTCCCTCGACGCTTCAATCCGTCCCGCTCGTGCGGATCGACGGTCTCAACAAGTGGTTCGGTGCCCTGCACGTTTTGAAAAACATAGATCTGACCTTACGGCCGGGTGCGCGCGTCGTCGTTTGCGGGCCGTCCGGGTCTGGCAAGTCGACATTGATTCGCTGCATCAACGGTCTTGAGCGTTTCCAGAAGGGGACGATAGAGCTTGAAGGGAGAAGTCTGGGAAAAAGCGATCGCGATGCCGCCACGGCGCGCCGGCTGACAGGCATGGTGTTCCAAAGCTTCAACCTCTTCCCTCACCTTACCGTGCTTGCCAACTGCACGCTGGCGCTGCGCCGGGTCCTCTTGAAATCGGCGCAGGAGGCCGAAGAGATCGCCATGCGGCATCTGACGGCGGTGCACATTCCCGAAAAGGCGCGGGCCTATCCGGCCCAGCTGTCGGGGGGCCAACAACAGCGGGCGGCGATCGCGCGCGCGCTCTGCCTCGATCCCCGCATCATGCTGTTCGATGAACCCACCTCGGCGCTCGACCCGGAAATGATCAAGGAAGTGCTCGACGTCATGATCGCGCTCGCGAAAACCGGCGTGACCATGGTCTGCGTGACGCATGAAATGGGCTTTGCACGCAAAGTCGCGGATGAGATCGTTTTCATGGACCAAGGCAGCATCGTCGAATACGCGTCTTCCAGTGATTTCTTCTCTGGAGCCGCTCATCCGCGCGCCAGGCTGTTCCTCGATACCATCCTGAGCCATTGAGAGCTGATACATGTGAGCGTCGCGCACGCAGCCGCGGCGCGATCGGCAACATGACAACTCGTGCCGGAATTGGCGCGCGAACTACCAGTCCGGCGCGAATGCGTAACCGGCAGAGCGGACGGTCCGGATCACATCGCTTCCCACAGATGCCCGAAGCCTCTTTCGCAACCTGGCAATATGAACGTCAACACCGCGCACATCGGTTGCGGCGGCGTGTTCAGGCCATGCGGTCGCGACCAGTTCCTCCCGGCTGAAGACCTTGCCAGGTTGCGCCAGAAGGCTGCGCAAAAGCTTGAATTCGATCGGCGGCATAACGATTTCTTTTTGCTTGAAGAATGTCCGGTGGGTCTGTCGGTCCAACCGGAAATCGCCCTGCACCAGATCGCCTGTCTTGGTTTCGCGCGAGAGCTTCGCGACACCTGCCTTGCCATGCAGCCAGGTCAGTAGCTGCTCGGGCGCAAAGGGCCGCGAAAATATCTCGTCGACGCCCGCCTTGATAAGGTCCAGGTGCAGTTTGCCGGAACGAGGCGCGACCAAACCTGCAAGAGGCGTTGCCCGTGTCGCTTCGGACGACTTCAGCGACAGGCATTGCTTGGCGATTGCGCGGTCGCCCGGCTGACAGTCCAGGATAACGGCAAGCGGCGTTTCGGCCTTGATGACGCGCGCAATCTCCTTGTCCGCCGTGATCAGGCGGGTTTCGAAGCCGGCTACTGAAAGGATGTGCCCGAAAACCAGAAAGAAATCCGGGTCCTTCGAAGAGATCAGGACCAGCGGCATCATGAGTCCGTCAACCGAATTCGGTGCATCATAGGGCTGACTACCGCGCAAATGGGCGCGATGACAATATCCCCTGGCGGGCGAACCTTCAGCTGCAGGCAGCAATCAGCCTAGAATTTGTCCGCAAGTATGACGCCGCTGATGCCATAAGCGCGGCGCGTCTGCTCAATGGCCTCAGGCGTGACATCGATCAGCAGCGCGATGATGTCGCCATCCGGATGCTCGAGCACGTTGCCGAGTTCGAAAAGGGTCCAGCCAAGCGCACGCAGACGTTTCGGCCAGAATGTTTCGCACACCACGCTGATCTGACGAATCCCCAGGCTTTGCGCGGTTTCGAGAAGGCCGCACAGCACGACGCCGGCGACTGGAGAAGAAGTTCCCTGAGTTCGAAGCGAAGGAATGATGAAGAAGCGGGTCCATTCGAAAATGTCTGCCGCTCTCGGAGGCGTGCCGCCGGCGAGAACCGGGAAGACCTCGCTCATCAGATGCGGCTGCAGCGTCGGAACAAGACGGGAGCCGCCGACGATCTTGCCGTTGGTATCGAGCGCCAGAATATAAAGCGCATGCTCGTTGTCGAAGGCGTCGATCTCAATGTTGATGGGCCGGGCGACGGCGCGCCATCGTCTATGCTTGACGTAAATTTCGTACCGGATACGAAAATAGCGCTCAAGCACTTTTCTATACTGCTTCCTGTTTTCCCAGGTGACCAGATGAATACGGACCATGACGCCTCCAAAAGTGGAGGTCGTAGGAAAACACGCTTCGTGCCCGTATGACGGTATTCAGGTATTGCTAAATCTGGATTTCCTGTCGTCGCAGAGCTTTGACGATGGCATGCGAGACATTGGCTGCATCGAGCTTGCCTCGAATGTTGCGCTGATGGCTTTCAACTGTGTTCCTTGTGACGCCGAGGATGCAGGCGATGTCTTCGTTCGATTTGCCTTCGGCACTCCACTCCAGGAGTTCGCGCTCGCGCGGCGTCAAGGGCGCGGCCTCAACGCTCTGGCCGGATTCTTCCAACCCTGACAGGCGTCGAAAGGTATGCACGCAAAGTGTCTCGATGAATGGCAAGACGCTCGGCGCTATTTCGATCCGATCGCCCGCTGCCGAGACGACACCTGGGCCTGCCAGCGGCACGTGGACGGGAACACAGAGACCTTGGCCCATTCCGAAGTCCGCCGCTTCATCCATCACCAGCTTTGCGCGCGCAAAAAGCTTTGCGGGTGGAAGTTCATCCCACAGGAATGGCTTCGGCGAATGCCGGCATTGCGCGACGCAGGGATCATGCGAAAAGTAATCCTCTGCCATGTAGCGAAGGTACCATTCGGGCGGCCAACCATCGACCAGGATCTCTCGCCTCCAGTCGGTGTCGTGCGGCACGGGCAGGCCGGTGATCAGAAAATAACGCAGGCCATAACGCTCGATGGCAGAGCGGAACTCTTGGAGGATACCATCCACCGAGGACGCGGCATCGATCCTTGAGATCGCCGCAAACAACCCGACAAGACTATCCATCTCCATCGGCAGACCTCGACAAGCGTCAGGCCCCCTCCCAGCCAAGAACTTACGGTCACAAATGCGATATATTCAATGGGACTTGCGCCGAATGTACACTTCAGGAGTCAATTAGCGGTCGCAAAGATAAAGAACCTGAAAGCCGGATCAATATTACGTGAACAGACCGCGCTTCATTCTGCTGACTTTGGCGTCGTTTGCTTCTTCCCCCGGACTGCTCGCCGATTCGATGGAACGGCCGTGATTAACTCTTGCGGCTCGACATCCAAGGCCTTCGCCAGAATCTCGACTGTATCCAGCGTGGCGTTGCGCCGACCGGCCTCGACGCTGCTGATATAGGCTCGCGTGCGGCCCGAAACGAAAGACAACTGCTCCTGAGAAAGTTTTCTTTCTCTCCGAAGCCGCTGCACGTTCAGACCAAAAACGCCGCGAAGTTTCATCAAACAACGGATGCTACGACGCGCACTATGGTGCGACACACTATAGTGCACATTCCGCATTGACAGCGGTGCTGTTGGCTGTTTGAAACAACCAGCGAATTCATCGTTTCCTGACACAGGAATAGCCATGCCGAGCCGGCCGTTTCGCGACCTCGCGCACAACAGTTCCGTGCATTCCTCAGGCGAGATCAGCCGACCCGGAACGGAAGAAAGCCGGGTCCTGGAATTCGTCTGCATCCGCTGCGGTGCCCCCTACCCCGCCGATATCACCATCGACTCCAAGGGGTGCGCGCGGTGTCAGGAGACCGCACCCGCAAATCTTCGGCCGGTCTATACGGATCCTCCCCCTCATCCCTTGGAGGGCGCCACCCCCTCGCGCTCGCTATGGCGTTTTGCGCATATGCTGCCTTGCACAGGCGCGGATGCAGTGAGCCTTGGCGAGGGTTTGACACCGCTGCTTGCGGCGCCGCGCATTGGGGCGGTTCTCGGCGTGCCCAACCTCGCAATCAAGGACGAAGGCCGAAACCCGACCTGGTCGCATAAGGACCGCTTCTCGACCGTCGCGGTCAGCGTGGCGCGCGCACGTGGCGCGAAGTTCGTCGCGACCGCCTCCTCTGGCAACGCCGGCGCTTCGCTGGCGGCCTACGCTTCCAAAGCCGGGCTGAAGTGCGTTGTCACCACGTTCGCCGGGTCGGCCGGCGCGATGCTGGCGCAGATCCGAAAATATGGCGCGACGGTGCTGCCCCTGGTCAACAAAATGGACCGATGGTCCCTGCTGGAACAGGCGGCTGCCCGCTATGACTGGTTCATCGCCTCGCCCTATCACGGTCCGGTGGTGGGCAGCCATCCACTCGGCATCGAGGGCTACAAGACGATCGCCTACGAGATCGTCGAGCAATCGGATGGCAGGGCGCCGGACTGGTGCGTCCTGCCGGTCTGCTATGGCGATGCGTTGTCCGGCGTGTGGGCGGGCTTTTGCGAGTTGTACGCGCAAGGGACGATCACGCAGCTGCCCCGTCTCGTCGCCGCGGAGGTGCATGGGTCGTTGGCGGACGCGCTTGCCAGCGGCGCCGATGCCTTGAGTGAACGCAAGATGCTCTTCGACAGCCTTGCCGTATCGATCGGCACGCCGCGCAGCACCTTTCAGGCTCTGAAGGCTCTGCGCGAATCCGGCGGGCACGCCGTCCCCGTCGACAATCACGGCCTGATCGCGATGCAGGAACGCCTTGCGCGGGATGAAGGGATCTTTGCCGAACTGGCGTCGGTCACGCCGCTCATCGCAATATCGACGTTGAAGGCTCAAAGTATCATCGCAGCCACAGACCGCGTCGTGGCCGTTGTGACCGCCAGCGGTCTCAAGGACCTCGATCGGTCCACCGGATCGAACGAACACGATCAGATCTTCCAGACGACGGACGACGCCTGGCACTGGCTGGACAAAAGCGGGCTGGATCTCGTCTCATAGATTCTCAACCGCACCAATAGCCGATGGCACAGCACTTGCTGCCTGGGTTTTGAGCACATCCTCGAGACTGCGACGCAGCCAAAGAAAGCGCGTCCATTGCGTCTCTGCGGCCGGTGCGATTGTCGTTAGCGTCCTCGGCTCAGACGGTTGCTTGCAGGGCCAGCCAGGCAGGGTATCCAGCCAGTCGTCATTGTAGACGGTCTCGGCGTGGCGATGGCCTTCGTCAGGCATGATGACTGCGACCTGTGCGTCCGGAAGGGTCTTTGCAACCCATTGCGCCACCAACGCGGCGGCGCCGCTGGTCGGCCCCATGAAGATACCGTGCTCGCACAGCAAACGGTGCGCGCTCATATACGCCGGATAGGCGCCGACCCAATGGATCTCGTCGACAAGCTCATGCCTGACGTTTTTCGGCAGAACGCTGTTGCCCAAGCCCCGCAGCATGCGTTTGCCGACGGGCTGCCCGAACAGAATGCTGCGATGGGTGTCGACGGCAAACACCGTCAGATGGGGAAAGACCGTTCGCAGAAAGGACGCGGTGCCGCATAGCGAACCGCCAGTGCCGACGCAGCCGACCAGGCAGTCAACCCTGCCCACCGCCCGGATGAAAAGTTCAGCCAGCCGCGCATAGGCGAGCCAGTTTCCCGGACTGTCGTATTGGCGGGTCCAGAAGCCGTCCGGCTCCCTGGTCAGGATGTCCTGCAGGCGCTCAAGCCGGCCAGGCTGATTGCCGTCACCGCGCGGATCGTCAAGTGCAATGACCGTGGCGCCGATGCGCTCCAGTCGGGCTTTGTATTTGGCATCGATAAGCGTCGAAGCGGTGACGAGGCTAAGGCGATAGCCACGCGCCGCCGCGAGCAGCGCCACCGCCATGCCGAACGTGCCGGACGTCGTCTCGAGGATGTGGGAGCCTGCCTTGAGTTCGCCATTCGACGCTGCCCGATCCAGAATGTAGCGGGCCGGCATCAGCTTCATCAATGGAAAAGCCGCCGCGACCAAATTTGGCGCCAGGCGAGCAAGGCGTGGGGTCTCGAGGTCCCTGAAATAGTCAACTGCGAGGGTTACCATGTCCAGCCCTCCGCATTGACCAAATGGACCTCGACTTCCTTGAAGCCGGCGCGTCTTATCTGTTGTGCGACCAAAGCTGCCCGTCGCTTCAGATTCGATGCGAAAAGATCGAAAATCAGACCAAACAACGAGCCGCTATGGGCGACTTGCACCCCGCACGCCCCGGCTCGCCTGGCGATTTCGGCGATCTCGTCGAAGCCCTGTTTTGGCAAGTGCCGTTGACTGATCAAGGCACTGGCCGAGGCGGCACGTCCAAGAAGATTCGGATCCTGAAGGTAGACCGCCCGCGCTACCAGCGCCCGAAGCACGCCAAATTCCTGGATTTCGGCACTGTCGTAACGCGCCGGCGGCAGCTGCAACGTGTCGACCGGGACACCGCCATTCGCCTTGAACCCGACCAGTAGCAGCGGCGGCAGCGAGCCGCCGAAATTCTCGATCACCGTGCCCTCGCGTTGCGCGAACAGGACCGCATGCTCATCGAATGCGATCGCGTCGCTGGCGCGCTCGGCGGCAACGGCGAGACGCCCGATGCTCGAGGGCCGCAACTGGACCTTGAGGGCTGCGGCTACAGCGCGAACGGAAGCGACGACGTCTGCGGTCGATGAGCCGTAGCCGTGCCCCACGGGAATCGAGCTTTGCAGCGTCAACACGCCACCACCGGTCACATTCAAGGAATCGAGCGTGAGCCGCGCGGCTGCCGACGCCTTGACCTTATGATCAGGGTGGACAATGACCGCATCGTTGTCGCTCCTGGCAAAGGTGGCCTCGGACCTCAAACCGGCGACCGGCAGCGTGACGAGCCCGCGATGAAGGCGCCCGCCATCATCCTTGAAGACGCCCTGGATGAGTTCGCCGTGATGCGCTATCGCCGCTCCCGTCCCGATCGAAGATCGCAGCGTTTCACGGCTCGGAAGATCGCCGGCGCCAGCCATTTTCATCTCCCCCATGCTTTCTCGCAGCGGAGGAGGATGGCGCCGACGGCTGACGCCCGCTCTCAAGGAATTCCGGTATTGACGGCTTGCTATCTAACGAGCCGGCCGGGAGACGCGTGATCGAACGTCAGGCGGCGGAGCCGAGGTGCCTCAGTGGCCGGCCGACCGAAACCGCTTGCGCCGCAGCCATAATACCTTGCGCGTCGATCGCGTAATGCCGGTAGAGATCGGCGATCGTGCCAGTCTGGCCGAAATGCTCGACCCCCAAAGCGCGCGTGCGGTGGCCATGGACCGAACCCAGCCAGGCGAGCGTCGCGGGATGCCCGTCCAACACCGTCACGATGGCGCAGGAAGCCGGAAGACCGGCCAAAAGGCGCTCAACATGGCTTGAGGCGCGCGGATGGCCGTACTGGCGCGCCCGGGCCGCGGCTGACCAGCCGGCGTTAAGCCGATCGGCCGAGGTCACGGCCAGAAGCCCGACATCGCGCCGATCGCCGGCCATCAAGCCCAGCGCCTGTACCGCTTCCGGCGCGACTGCCCCGCAATAAGCTATCACCAGCTCGGCGTTCGGCCCGGGCTTGCGTAGCCAGTAGGCGCCATCGACGATGTCGCGCGCCAGCTTGCTTTCCGTCGGGCGTCTCGGCTGCTCGATCAAGCGCGTCGAGAGCCTCAAATAGACCGAACCTCCAGTTTGATCGCGCAGCCAGGTATGGTCGTCAGGCTCGGCTTCGCCGGTACGCTGTATATATTCGAATGCCCAACGCAGGATGATCGCCAGTTCATCGACGTAGGCCGGCTCGAACGTCGCCAGACCGTCCTGCGCCATGCCGATCAGCGGCGTGGCGATCGACTGATGCGCTCCGCCTTCGGGAGCCAGCGTCACGCCGGAGGGCGTCGCCGCCAGGATAAAGCGGGCGTCCTGGTAACAGGCATAGTTGAGCGCATCGAGGCCACGCTCGATGAAGGGATCGTAGAGCGTGCCGACCGGAAGCAGGCGCTCGCCGTGGAGCGAGTGCGACAGGCCGAGCGCCGAAAGCATGGTGAAAAGGTTCATCTCGGAGATGCCCAGTTCGATATGCTGCCCCGACGGCGAAAACGTCCAGTTGAAGGTGGAGGGAATGCGCTCCTCGCGGAAAATGTCCGCGTGGTCGCCGCGCGCGAACAGACCCCGCTTGTTTACCCAGGCTCCCAGATTGGTGGAGACGGTGACGTCGGGGGATGTCGTGACGACACGGCTTGCAAAATCGCTGTCCGACTTTGCGATCTCGTGCATCAAAAGCCCGAAGCCTTGTTGTGTCGACATGGACGGCTGAGCGGCGAAGCTGATGCGCGCCGGCACCGGAATAGCAGGAGCTTTGTGACGACGCGGGGTTGCCTGCGCGAAAGGCGAGGACGCAAGGAAAGATCGTATCGCAGCCTCGTCATAGGCGAGGCCCTCGAACATGTCCCATTCGCGGCCCTCGCGGACACCCATGCCTTGCCGCAGGGCTTCGATTTGCGCCGGTGTCATCAATCCGGCGTGGTTGTCTTTGTGGCCGGCGAGCGGCAGGCCGAAGCCCTTGATCGTATAGGCGATGAAGCAGGTCGGGCGATCATGCCCGCGCGCTTCTTCGAAGGCATCGAAGATGGTCTCAAGATCGTGGCCGCCGAGGTTTGCCATCAATGCGGCAAGCTCATCGTCGCTGCGCTTCTCGATCAGGCGGCTGACCGGTCCCTGATCGCCCAGATCGTCCAGCAGGCGCCTGCGCCATGCAGCGCCGCCCTGGAAGGTCAGCGCGGAATAGAGCTGATTGGGACATGCGTCGATCCAGGCCCGCAGCTTTTCGCCGCCCTCCTCCTCGAAGGTGGCCTGTTGCAATGTCCCGTGTTTGAGGATCACCACATCCCAGCCGAAGTTGCGAAAGATGGTTTCGAAACGCTGCCACAGGCCTTCGCGCACCACCGCGTCCAGGCTCTGCCTGTTGTAGTCGACGATCCACCAGGTGTTGCGCAGGCCGTGCTTCCAGCCCTCGAGAAGCGCCTCGAAGATATTGCCTTCATCCATTTCGGCGTCGCCGAGCAGGGCGACCATCCGGCCTTCCGGCTGATCGGTCTTCCACCCTTTTGCGCTGACATAATCTTGGACCAGGGAGGAGAACAGGCTCTGCGCGACTCCCAGTCCAACCGACCCGGTCGAGAAATCGACATCGTCGATATCCTTGGTTCGGGACGGATAGGACTGCGCGCCGCGATAGCCACGAAAATTCTGCAGCTGCTCGAGCGTCTGCTTGCCGAACAAATACTGGATGGCATGGAAAACCGGGCTGGCATGCGGCTTGACGGCGACGCGGTCCTGCGGCCTCAGGATCTTGAAGTAGAGCGCCGTCATCAAGGTCGAGGCGGACGCCGAAGACGCCTGGTGGCCGCCGACCTTGAGGCCGTCCGTCGACTCGCGAAGATGATTGGCGTGATGGATCATCCAGACGGCCAGCCAGAGGACCTTGCGCTCAAGCTCGGAAAGGATCGTCATCGTCGGCTCCTGTGAAATCGCGCCTCAACGATACCTGCGTCGATCTTCCGAATGTGGCTATTCTTGCACAAAGCGATCGATGATATTGGCTGATCCAGCCAATTACGGCCCACGGATGAGGGAAACATGCCAAATCCGGCGCTTGACGCAATCGACCTGAAGATCATCGCCGCGCTGCAGAAGAACGCCAAGGCGACTTCGAACGACCTCGCCGAAGCCGTCGGACTTTCGCCCTCCCCTTGCGCGCGGCGCGTCAGGCTCCTGGAGAACGCCGGCGTCATCAAGGGCTACACCGTGGTCGTCGACCAGAAGAAGCTCGGCCTGCCGATCAGCGCTTTCGCATCGATCAAGCTTGAAAGGCAACGCGAGGACGATCTGGACCGGTTCTCGCAAGCCGTGCTTCGCTGGCCGGAGGTGGTCGACTGTTATCTGATGACCGGCCAGCGCGACTACCTGATGCGCATCGTGGTGCGCGACCTCGAGGCCTATGAGCGGTTCATCAAGGACAAGCTGACGCGGCTGGACAATATCGCTTCGATCGAAAGCAGTTTCGCCCTGGGCCAGGTCAAGCGCTCGGAAGTGCTGCCAATCTGATCGAGCGAGTATTCCGCGACGGCCATCGCGGCAGCAGCCGGTCTGCGTGACCTTGCGCTGATCGAGGGCGGATGCGCCTCAAGATCGGCGGTCCCTGGCCGCATCCTCGATCAATCTCGCCAGCAACTGGCGGAATCGTTGGTCAGACTTATCGCCAATGCTTCCTATATCTTCCGCCACCATACCGGGCGCAGAAACCGACGCCTCCCCACTTATCGAAACGCTGACCTTGAAGGCCCTTGCGTGGTTTTTCTCCACTGCTCCACTCCCGTAGATTCGGAATTCAACAGACGGCGCAATGGCGCTATCCTCGGGGCGTGGGATGGGTTCTATATCGATGGTCACCTCTCCCGCCACGTCTGCCTTGGCCGCTTCCAACGACGCAACGACGACCTCCGTTAGCCAAGCTCTGGCTTGGGCGCCAAAGTCCACCTTTGGAGTATGCCCATCCGCGCTCTCGTCCTGCCGACGGTGAGCTTTCTTGCCCCGCTCAAGGGCCTCTTTGAACTTGGACATTTCTGGCCGCCTCCGACCTGTCATCGCATGAGATACGGCAGATCGGCCGCAGCTCTCCAATTTAAAGAACGCACACGATCCTCGGATGTTGCGCCTGGACGAAATTGGTGCTTTGGGCACGCATACCTGATGGCGCTCGTCAGGCTAGCTTACTGAGTGCAAGGCTGGACCCCGGTTCTGATGGCCTTTCGCAAGCGCACGTCGGCATCGAAGTGGGCGGAGGTCTTAAATGTGATTTGGGCCGCGTGGTTACTCGCCTTCGCTTCCAAGAAGGATGAACTAAGCGCCGCAAGTTAAGCGGCTTCTCACTACGCTGCCTTTCGAACAGCAGCCCTGAATGGATGGTCGATGGTGAAGGCGTCCGGCCGGATTCCCCGCTCGATCTGCGTCCATGTGACAGGATGGGCAATAGGAAAGCCGGGCCGCGCTCGTGGCGAGAACGTACCGACTGCAGTATTGCCGCGCCCGTTGCGAAGATAGTCGAGGAAGATGCGACCCCGTCGGGCTGCTGGATCGGCTGACAAGAGGTAACGGTCCGGCTTAGCATCGATGAGGCACTGGGCGAGCGATTTGGCCAGTTGCCGCGCCGTGTCGTGGGTCACACCCGAAGCCAGCGAAGCCGTCAGGTGAATGCCTTTGCCCCCGGTGACCTTCGGCCAGCTCCGCAACCCAGCCGCTTCCATGATGTCACGTAGCGACAGCGACGCCTCGATCACCGCATTCCATGGCACGCCTTCGCCAGGATCGAGGTCGAGCACGAGCTGGTCAGCATGCTCGATATCGTCAACCGTAGCGTTCCAAGGATGTAGCTCGACGGCATCCATTTCGACCAACCCAAGCAGCCCGTCGAGACCATCTACCCAGACCCGGACACCTTCGCCGCCTTCGCGTTTTTGCACCCGCAGCTGGTGCACCGACGCTGGTATGGGAGGCAGCGGTCCCTTGTGATAGAAGGTGGCACCGAAGGCATGACGGACCAGCTTTAGCGGTCGTCGGCCCAGATGAACCAGCGCTCGGTCGGCCACTCGCCGCCAGTAGCCCGCAAGCTCTTCCTTGGAAGGTGCAACAGCATCGGGTAACAGCTGGAGAATGTTCTCGCGAGGAACGCCATGTTGGCTCTCCAACCTGCGCTTGGAGGGCGACGGCGGCTTCGCCGGGATCACATGGAGATCCTCGCGCAACCCCTTGAACACCGCCTCGCGCAAGATGCCCCGGTCGGTCACGCCATTGAATTGCACCTCAGCTAGCATCTCCGGCCGCACCCAAGTTGCCTTGGGCTTTTTGATCGGTTCCGAAAGAGGCGATTTGCTGATGACTAGCGGATCAAGCCGCTCACGAACCCGCCGGGCTGCCTCCAGCGTATAGCCGCTCTGCGCCTTTCCCGCGTAAAGCAGCCGATCGCCCTCCCATCTGCCGATATACAAAGAAGCAATGCGGCGCGGCTGGGCTCCGAGCTTTTCAACGAATGCTACAATCGGGAACGTGTCGCTCTTTACGCACTTCACTTTGAGCCAGCTCGCTTGGACACCGGATCGGTAAGGAGAGTAAGCCTGCTTTGAGACGATGCCCTCCAAGCCCATACGGCAGGCATGGTCGAACACGTCATTACCGCTAATTTCCAGATGTTCGGCATAGGTCAGCGTTGGAGCCGTTTCCTGCAAGAGTCTATGCAGAGCAGCTTTCCGCTCAATTAGCGGCTGCTGTCGAAGGTCTCGGCCGTTAAGGTGCAAAAGATCGAACGCAAAGAACATGAGCTTCGGCGAGTCCGGATTCCCCAGCTCTCGCTCGAGAGCTTGGAAATCCGGTAAGCCAGTCTTACCAAGGACGACTACTTCGCCATCGAGGATTGCGGATTTGACCGATAGATTCGCCGCCGCTTGGACGATACGCTTATATCGGTGTGACCAGTCATAGCCGCGGCGCGTGAAAGCACGTGCCGCGCCACCTTGGACGATAAGCTCAGTCCGGTAGCCATCGTATTTGATTTCGTGCAGCCAGTCCGTGTCGGCAGGAGCGTTCTCGACCAGCGTCGGTGACTGAAATTCGATGAAGGCGAGCTGACCGGTCGATTTACGCATGCACTCGAACTCCTGAACCGGGATTCAAACCGGGCCGGAGCAATCGGTTCCGAAGAGTTTAGCAAAATTGAATATGATCGCGGCCGCCGGCGCGGTCGGCTGCTTGCCTCTGAAGCTTTTAGAAACCTTGTAGCAATGATCGTGCGCTGAGCCTTATTCGCTCAAAGGTCAATCCAGCGGTGAGCCGCCAAAGAGGGCTCAAGTAGGAAGACCGAACGGTGAAAAGCGCGCCTGACCGAGAGTCTGCTGATCTGCATCGTCGGCGGGGTTGGGGCCAGGAAAATTGAAGACTCCAAATATTCGGCCCGGTCAGCTCGCCTCCCATTGTTTGAGGGGCGGCAATATTTTGTACATATTTTGTATATCTATATTGACGCATTGGCTGCCCTCAACGTAGCGTTGAACGGCTGGGGCCGAACCCCTGCGCGCAACTCAATCTCATGGGAGGACTGCACGATGAAATTTCGAGCCCGATCGGCCGCCATTGGCCTGGCCTGCATCGCCTATGCCGCGATTGTCGGATCCGTGCTGCCGGCCACGGCGGAAACGACAAAGGAACGCATCTTGAGAGAGGGCAGGATTGTAATCGGTATCCACAACCGTTCGCCATGGGGCTACAAGAAGGAAGGAACCGGCGAGTTGCTCGGCTGGCATCCGGACCTGCTCAGAGCAGCGTTCGCCGATCTCGGCGTCAAGCAGATCGACTTCGAGGTCACCGAGTTCGGTGCGTTGATCCCTGGCTTGATGGCCGGGCGTTTCGATGCCGTGGCGTCCGGCTTGTCGATAACGCCGCCGCGATGCCAGCAGGTCGCCTTCGGCGCTCCCGATCTGAGGCAGGACGACGCGGCGATCGTACTCGCCGGCAACCCCAAGGCGATCCATAGCTATGCGGATCTTGCCAAGAAATCCGACACCATCATGGGCGGCGGCCGCGGCAGCAATGTCATCCAGAACGCCATCGCCGAGGGCGTCCCTCAGGATCGGATCCTGCAGTTTCCCGATGTCGAGACCAACATCGCGGCACTGCGCGCCGGCCGCATCGACGCCGCGGTATTTTCTTCCCCGACGGCGATCGGGCTGCTGGCCGGCAAAAAGAGCCCCGATCTGGAGCGCGCCAACCCATTCACGACCGACGAGAAGTCGATCAGCTACGTCGCGATCGCGTTCAGGAAGGATGATGGTGACCTGCGCGACCTTTACAACCAAGGGCTGGCCAAGGTGATGTCGAACGGCACGATTGCCACCATCATGGCGAAGTACGGATTTGGCCCTACCGAAAACGTGCCGCCAGGCTTGACGACCTCGCAATTATGCGGAGCCGCCAACTGACCGGGTCAGCAACGGGAAAGCCGTCCAGCAATCAACAGGACCTGGTGGCGCCGCGCGAGCTCGGGCGGCGCCTCCGCCCGCAGGCCGCCACATCACTATCGCTCAGGATCGCTGGATGGCGCGATGTCTTCGGGGATTTCTTGCCGCAAGCTCGGCCCCTTGGCCAGGCGCCTGCCAAGCGCGGAAAGGAAAGCTTCATAGCGCTCGCTTGCCTTGGCGCGCGCTGCCTGGGCCATCGGCTCAGGCAAGGCCGGAGTGGTGGCAAGCCAGAAGCGGACGAATACCGCATGGGTTTCAACCGAGATGCCGACGTCGCGCTCCAACCGCGCGATCCGGCGATCGATCCGGTCGAGACGTTTGGAGATCGCCGCCTCGCGTTGCGCTTCGGCATCCGGAGAGAGGAATGAGGCGATCGCCGCCTCAGCAATGAGCGACTGCGAGCGATCGCGCCGGGCGGCATACTCGACCAGCAAGGCCATCACGGCAGGATCGAGATAGACGGAAATCTGGACCTTCTTCTTTCTTGCTGTCACGAGCTTCACAACTCCATGCCATCGTCCGGGTCGAGCGCAATCTGACGTGCCACGCCCCGAACAAGGCGAGCCATCCGGCTGCTCTTCGCGGCGAGATCATCCGTCTCGTCAGGCGCTTCGATCTCGAATTCGTTGACGGGGGGCAGCTCCGCAGCTGGCAGAAGTGGATCGAGCTCGGGCTGACGTCGCAATTCGGACTCTGTCGATCCCTCCTGGACCTTCGCCCCCGCGCTCACGGCTGCCATACCCGGTGGCGGAGCCGGCAACGGAAGCGCCGTCCAACCGTCAGGCTCCGCCTCGGTTCGAGCCGTGACAGCCGGTGGCGGCATGATGCGCTCCCGCAACCGCGGGTCTTCGAAATAGCGCGCCTTCTTCGCCCGGATCGGCGGCGTGCCCGCCAGCATGACGATCTCGTCGCTGGCCGGCAGTTGCATGATCTCGCCGGGCGTCAGCAACGGTCGCGCCGTCTCCGAGCGCGACACCATAAGATGGCCGAGCCAGGGTGAGAGGCGGTGACCGGCATAGTTCTTCATCGCCTTCAGCTCGGTTGCCGTACCAAGGGCGTCCGAGACGCGCTTGGCGGTGCGCTCGTCATTGGTCGCGAAGCTGACGCGTACATGACAGTTGTCCAGAATAGAGTTGTTCGGGCCGTAGGCCTTCTCGATCTGGTTGAGGGACTGCGCGATCAGGAAGCTTTTCAACCCATAGCCGGCCATGAAAGCGAGCGCGGATTCGAAGAAATCGAGCCGTCCGAGCGCCGGGAACTCGTCCAGCATCAGAAGCAATCGATGCCGATCCACCCTCGCCTGCAGATCCTCGGTCAGACGGCCGCCGATCTGGTTGAGGATGAGACGGATCAGCGGCTTGGTGCGGCTGATGTCGGAGGGTGGAACGACGAGATAGAGCGTCGCCGGACGAGGATCGGCGACCAGGTCGGCGATGCGCCAGCCGCATGCGCGCGTCACCTCCGCCACCACCGGATCGCGATAGAGCCCAAGGAAGGACATGGCGGTCGAGAGCACGCCGGAGCGTTCATTGTCCGACTTGTTCAACAACTCACGGGCTGCGCTGGCGATGACCGGGTGCGGACCGCCCTCGCCCAGATGCGGCGTCGTCATCATCGCGGCCAAGGTCGATTCGATCGGCCGCTTCGGATCGGACAGGAAGGCGGCTACGCCGGCAAGCGTCTTGTCCGGTCCGGCATAGAGCACATGCAGGATCGCGCCGACCAGGAGCGCGTGGCTCGTCTTTTCCCAGTGGTTGCGCCGTTCCAGCGAGCCCTCGGGGTCGACCAGGATGTCGGCGATGTTTTGCACATCGCGGACTTCCCATTCACCGCGGCGAACCTCGAGCAAAGGATTGTATGGGTCCGATCTTGCATTGGTCGGATCAAACAGCAGAACCCGGCCGTGGCGGGCGCGGAAGCCGGCGGTCAGACCCCAGTTCTCGCCCTTGATGTCATGGACGATTGCCGAGCCAGGCCAGGTCAGCAGCGACGGCACAACAAGCCCGACACCCTTTCCCGAACGCGTCGGCGCAAAGCAAAGCACATGCTCGGGCCCGTCGTGGCGCAGATAATGAGTTCCATAGCGCCCCAGCACCACGCCGTCGGGGGCAAGCAGGCCTGCCGCCTGCACCTCGCTTCTTTCGGCCCAGCGCGCGGAGCCATAGGTCGCGACCTCCCTCGCCTCGCGGGCACGCCATAGCGACATGCCGATCGCTACGGCGATCGCGATGAAGCCACCCGAGGCGGCAATCAGACCGCCGCGCGCGAAGATGGCTGGTGCGTAGGCGTCGTAGAAATACCACCACCAGAAGATGGCGGGCGGATAATAGACTGGCATGCCGCCAATGACGAACCAAGGCGCTCCCAGCCGTTCCTGATAGCCCAGCTGCCAGGCTGACCATTGCGTCGAGGCCCAGATCGTGAAGAGCACGATCAAGATGACCACGACAATCTGTCCCCAAAGGACTTTCGTTCCCGACATTCGCTTCTCCTTGTGGCGAGAGGTCAGCAAGGTTGGCGCGAGATTCAACAGCGGGCTCACGCCGATCGCGTCGCGTCGTACTGTCGGCAAGGAAGACAGGGAATCGGGAAGCCCAAGAGCCCGGGGCGCGAGCGAGGGCGCCGTCCTCCTGGATTGCGCATTTGAGCAGCAAACATCATACGCGATTGCGTATATCCGATCTCTATACGCATTTGCGTATACGGTAGGTTTATACGCGATTACGTATATTGCCAAGTCATACGCGATCGCGTATATATGCTCAGGAGACTATCATGACCGAACAGATCGCTCGTAACGAAAAGCAACTCGGCGCCATTCTGCGTCGCGCCCGCAGGCAAGCCGACCTCACGCAAGAGACGCTTGGCAGCCGGATCCACCTGCGTCAGGCCACCGTGTCTCGCCTTGAAGCCGGCGAGCCGGCAGTGCAGCTCAGTACGTTGATGGCTGCGCTCTCCGCCCTTGACCTTGAACTCGTCGTTCGCCCGCGCAGCAAAAGCAGCGCGACCGACATCGCGGACCTGTTCTGATGGCGCGGCGACCGGCTCACACGCCGCTCAATATCTTCGTGAACGGTCGGCTGGTGGGCGTGCTGCGCAGGCAATCCACTGGCGCCGTGGACTTTCAATATGCCCGCGAATGGCTGGACTGGCACGGTACCTTCCCTGTCTCGCTTTCGCTTCCCTTGCGGGAGGACCGCTATATCGGCGCGCCTGTTGTCAATGTCTTCGACAACCTGCTTCCCGACAATGACGCCATCCGCAAGCGTATTGCCGAACGCGTCGGCGCAGATGGCACCGACGCCTACAGCATGCTTGCCGCCCTGGGCCATGACTGCGTCGGCGCATTGCAATTCCTGCCTGATGGCGCCGATCCCGGCAGTCCTGGTAGCAGCGACGGCAAGCCGGCCAGCAAAAAGGATATCGCCGGGATCATCGCAAACCTCGCGGTCGCCCCACTTGGCCTCGGCGAGGATGAAGATTTCCGCATCTCGATCGCGGGCGCCCAGGAAAAGACGGCGCTGCTACGCAAGGACGGACGCTGGTACAAGCCGGTCGGCACGGCGGCGACCACCCACATCCTGAAACCGCAGATCGGCAGGTTGCCGAATGGCATCGATCTCTCCAACAGCGTTGAGAACGAATATCTGTGCCTGAAGCTGATCGACGCGTTCGGCGTTCCCGCCGCCAAAACTGAGATCGCCGACTTCGGGGAGCGCCGTACGCTGATCGTCGAGCGGTTCGATCGGTTGTGGGCCAGGGATGGCCGTCTCATGCGCCTACCACAGGAGGATATGTGTCAAGCACTGTCGGTCCCGCCGACACGCAAGTACCAGTCAGAGGGCGGTCCCGGCATGCCGTCGATTATCGAGCTTCTTAAGGGCAGTGACCGGCCCGAAGACGACATCTCGCTGTTTTTGCGTGCTTGCATAATATTCTGGTTCATTGGTGCGACCGACGGCCACGCCAAGAATTTCAGCATTTTTCTCGGGCCCGGCGGGCGGTTTCGGATGACGCCGCTCTATGACGTGCTGACCGCGCAGCCCAGCCTTGATGCTGGCCAGATCCCTCGCAAGAAATTCAAGCTGGCGATGTCTGCCGGCAAGAGCCGGCATTATTCCATACATGAAATTGTGCCCCGCCATTTCATGCAGACCGCCGCCATATCCGGCGTGGGGACGTCCCTGATGCGCAAGGTCCTCGAAGACATCTCCGGAAATGCCGAGAGGCGGACCGAGGCCGTGATTTCTTCGTTGCCACGTCACTTTCCCGCGCAGCTCGTCGAGTCGGTCAGATCGGCGATAATCAGGCGCGCGACAATCCTCGCCGAGACACGCTGATCAAGCTCAGAGGGCGGCCGGACAAGAATTCTGGGCTGCCCGACCGCACATTCGATATCGACATCACCTGCGGCGCAGCTAAGACTGCCCCTTCTCGGACCCACGGCATCGCTAACTTCCGAAATCTTGGCGCAGCTTCGCCCCTTTCGCCAGGCCGTCTCGCGCCGTGATGAAGGCCTCGTAGCGTTCGCCCGCCTCCTGCGCGCGCAGGCGCATAAGTGGACGGGCAAGCCGGCGCGATCGACCAGCGCGGCCCGAGGTGCGGCCGAACGCCAAGTCTCCATGCCGCGATTGTGTCGCCTTCGAAGTCGTCAACACCACGCTCAGGAAAACCGTGGGGATCTGCTGCCGAAGGATTTGGCGGCGGACATGGCAGGACCCATTCTTTCAGCTGCTAGAGACCTAGCCCGCGCTTGCGGGCAAAACTCCAATCGATACCGCCGTCGCCGCGAGTGCTGCCGCTGACATGCTGACCGAGGTGCTTTTCGAGCGAAGGCGTCCAGGGCACGAGCTGGAACCCGAGGCCATCATCGATCATGGCGAAACGGCCGGACGCGAGCGCAAAGCGCTGCCTGTAGGTGCCGGACACGGATTCGCCACTTGCCGCACGGTTGAAGGTGCGCCCGGATTGGGTCCCGATCCTGCCGCCCAGCGCATTGAGTTCCCTTCGGCGCAGCGTGTCGATCAAGTTGCCGGCAAAGACGGTCCCGCCCGGCTGCCGCTCAGCCAGCCCCAGTCCGATCAGATGCTCGACGCGCCGATCGAGCGCCTGGCGCACCTCGGCGCCGAAGCCGCCGTCGGAAAGAGCCGCCGCAGGACGGGCAAGCGCCTGCCGGTCGAGCCAGGTTGCCCCCTCAGCAACCACCTGTCTGTCGACATCGAGGTCGGAGCGCACGGCAAGCGCCAGCCGCGGGCGTCCCTGAGCGTCCTCGAATTTGCGCAGTTCGACGATCGCACCCGGCGCACCGTCGCCCGCCGCCTCGAGATCGGCGAGCCGCAGGTGATGGCAACGACCGTCGACGCCATCGATGATTGCATAGGCACTGCCGCTCAGTTCGTCATCCAGTCCGCGCTCGATCAGACGGCCGCTAATCGTCTCGCCGATGGTCTCTGCGGCCAGCACATAGCTGGCGCTCGCGCGTTCGATGCCGCGGGCTGAGAATGCGCGATGCAGGCGTTTGATGATATCGGCGCGCTCACCCATCTGGCGCAGCGTCGCCTCGGCTCTCTCGCTGAGGATCCATTGGCCAGGACCGAGTTGCTCGGCGAGGCCCAGCGTTTCCAGCCTGCGTAGCCGCCCGATCTTTGGCGCGATGAATTCGTCAGGCTGGCGATCGGCACGCGGTGCTAGATCGATGACGCCGTTGTCGCGTGCGTCGCGGAGCAACTGGCGGTCCAGCCCGGTCCACCGCTCGGCCTCGACCTGGCGCTCGACATGCCGGAGGATCTCAAGATCCGACCGGGGGCCGAGCTCCTGCGTGACGAGGTCGCTGGCGCGATCGCGCATGCCACGGCTGATGTAGTCGCGCGAGATCACGAGGTCCTGGCCGTCGTCGGCCCGGCCGCGCAGGATGACGTGGACATGCGGATTGTCGGTGTTCCAATGGTCGACCGCGATCCAGTCGAGCGTCGTGCCGAGATCCTTCTGCATGCGCCACATGAGATCACGGGTGAAGGATTTCAGGTCGGCCATCTCGGCGGCATCCTCGGGCGAAACGATGAAGCGGAAATGATGCCGGTCGTCCTTGCAGCGATCGACGAAATCCGGGATCGACGCATCGTCGACCTCCGGTCCGAACATGCGGGCTCTCGCGTCGTCGCGTGTGACCCCCTCGCGCCGCAGATAATTGAGGTGGGTCGCCAGCGGCGCGCCGCGTTTCGAATGGCGAACCACGCGGGTTTTGATCATGCAGATGCGGGAGCGGGCGGTGAGGAAGCGATTGGCTTGAAGGCTCGCTGCCCTGCCCCGCCCGAACCGCGAACTGTTGCCTGTCCCGATCCGGCCTGAGCGCGATACGCCGCCGCCAGCCTTTTGCGCCGCCGCAAGCGCTTGGGCAATGAAGGGCCGCGACGATTGGGCTCGCGTCGAGCGAATGCGGCCTGGACGGATGCGGAACTCGTGCTCATCGGACACGGCACCGGCCCTCACCTTGCCATAAGTACGGCAAATACAATGATTTGCCTGTTCTCAGCACATTGCGCCGTGGCGCTGCAATGTGCGGGAAGCGGCAAAACATCCAGCAAATGCAACCAACCGACCGCAGCACAATGTGTGCCCTTTTATCTTGCCATCCGTCGGTTGTTGCCTCGTGCCCTATGTGCCTCAAAGGCCGCGACGTCCAAAGAGATGCCGCGGGGCGATTTGACGGACACTTCGTCATCGCTGCGATGTCCGGACGTCGGACCCAGTGAACAGTTGCCGCGGCTGCGAACTGGCCGCGAAGAGTTCGCGCACCAACGGAGACGATGCGACCTCGACGGAAGCGTGTTCTCCGGACGAAAGACCGGAACCGGCCGGGGACCCGGACCGCACTATGAACAGCGGCGCGGCCTTCCACGTGACGGCCTTGCTATGGCTGGCGGTGAGCGCGCCGGTCGCATCACCACCGCCCGACAAAGGGCGAAGCTTTGCAACATAGGCGCGGGTTTCGGCCGGCAGCGGCCGGCCCCTCAAGGAGGCTTCGTAGCGCCCCGGTCCCGCATTGTAGGCGGCGAGAAAACCCGGTGAACCGTATCGATCATAGAGCTCGCGAAGATAGGCGGTGCCGGCAAGGATGTTGTCGTGCGGATCATAGGGATCGCTGCCCAGTTGGTGACGAAGGCGCAGCTCGGCCCAGGTTTCGGGCATGATCTGCATCAGACCCACCGCACCCTTTCGCGAAACGGCACGTGGGTCGCGGGCGCTCTCGAGGTGCATGACTGCCCGTATCCAGAGCTGAGGAACGCGGAAGCGATGCGACGCCTCGGCGATGTGGGCGGCATATGGATCGTCGGCGGATTTGTGGGAGACCGGCGCGGATTGTGCGGCCGCCCCCGTGATCGCGTGGCAGAGGATCAGCGTGCCAGCGACAAGCCAACGTGCTTGCCTCCGACCAGGCAAGCAACTGACGGGTCGGCTTTCGTCCGCATATCTCGGCGCCGATAGCCCACTCATCGAGCACGCTCCGGCCGCCATTTCGGCCGGATCCAGCGCAGCGACCAGGAACCGTCGTCGGATCGGAAGAGACCGGCGCGAAAGCGTCGACCAAACAGCGGATCCTCCAGTCGACAAGACAGATAGTCGCCAGCCGTCTGCCCGGTTTCCTTCCAGGCCGCGCCGACCTCGGGGCCGCTGCCATCGCCGATGTGGATGCGAAAATCCGGCGCATTGCCGTTCGACGTCCTGATCGGGACAAGCACAAGCTCGGCATCCACGAGCAGTGTTCGAATGCGTCCGGAGTAACCGGATTCTGTTTCCTGGAAGACGCCGATCTCGGCCATTGGACTATCTCCTTCCTGTTGTTGGATGTGCTGAATTTCAGTTCGCGGGAGCGAGCCAGGTGTAGTGGCCATCGCCCCTCTCGTCTGTCCAAAGCGGCAGCGCGCGTCCGACGATCGAGCTCGCCGGGAACGGGCCGAAATAGCGGCCGTCGAGACTGTCCTGGACCTTCCGGTTCATGACGAAGATTTCGGCGGCGGCGATAGTGCGGCAGCCCTGCCAGTCAGGCAGCGCGCGTCCGTTACGATCGCGCTCCAGTGCGGTGCCGATCGCGATCCCGTCGACCATGATGACGCCGGCAACGCGACAAACTTCCTGTCCAGGAAGCCCTTCAATGCGCTTCAGCATTGGCACACCAAGCGGAAGGTAGCCGCGCTCGGCGGCGAACCGAGCGACGGTCTCTGGCGGTTCGATGACGGCGAGCGCGCCAGCCGCCGGAGCGGCCGTTTTCCGGATCGCATAGAGCCCGAGGGGCGCGCTGGCCGACGCGTTCCATAGCAGCAGCGGCGGCATTTCCACGGCAGCCGGAGCGGCCGTCGCGACGACGGCCGCAAGCGTCGCGGCCATGCAAGCGGCGCGGCTCATGATGTCGCTCGCTTGCGCAACAGAAAGGCCCGGTGCTGCTCGAGCGAATAGGCACACGGCGTTCCGCCGGCAACCATTCGGTTGTGGGTCTGACGCCAGTACTCAGGGGCGGCGTCGACCGGATCGAGGCCGATCGCCTCGATCGCATCGATAAGTTGGAGAACCCGCTCAACCTTTTCCCAGCCTGCAATCTTGAGCAGGATCTCGCCGCCTGGCCGGATGTAAGGCAGCGTCTGGTAAGGTTCAGCGGGCAAGACGGCGCGCACGACGTCTATCCTCGAAACGATGGTGCCAAAGTCACTTGCCGCCCAGCGGAGGAACGCAAAGACACTGCCCGGCGCAAATCCGACGACGCGGCGCCGCTTGTCGATGATCGTCTCGTGCGCAGGGCATCCGAAGCGGATGCGGTGCTCGATCCGCTTCTCGATCCAGATCAGCTCGACCGTCGTGAGGCCGCCACGCGGCGTCGGTTGGGAAGACGGCATCATGTGTCGTCTCCCTCGCGCCGGCCAACGCACCTCCGCTTCTGCTCCCCGCCGCCAGTCCGTGGCTTCTCCGCAAGACTGTTAGATTGGGAGTTAGACTCTAAGTTAGGAGCGCGATT
This sequence comes from Mesorhizobium sp. B3-1-8, assembly GCF_006439495.1. Taxonomy (NCBI): domain Bacteria; kingdom Pseudomonadati; phylum Pseudomonadota; class Alphaproteobacteria; order Hyphomicrobiales; family Phyllobacteriaceae; genus Mesorhizobium; species Mesorhizobium sp. B3-1-8. Next base: position 61,758 of record NZ_VFTK01000009.1, on the reverse strand, counting down.
TCCCGTTTCGGGCCCGTCGCTTAGAGCCGATCGCGGTTCCCGAAAGCACGAGGAGGCGGTTCCCGATGGCACGATGGTTCGGGTTCCTGATGGCACGACGCTGTCCACAGGCCTCCGCGCCGGTTCGAAAGCCAACAACACGCGGCCGCTGGCTTCGACCTCCGTGAACAGAAGATACCCGGGGAGCGGTTGGCGCCGCACGATGTCACGCAGCTCGAAGGCGAAGCGCTTGAGCGGCGAGAGGCTGCCGGACTTCCGATGCAGGTGTCGGATGTCGAAACGCCAGCCGGCGCGCTGGCGCCCGCCATGCTTGCGTACCAGCCGATAGAGCCAACGCTCCAGGCCGCCCGTCAGCCCGAAATAGGCGCGGTCGATGGTCAGGATCAGCGCATCCTCCATGACGGCGCGATAGAACCAATCGGGCAGGATCAATTCGACGCCGAGCGGGCGGCCGTTTCGACCGCAGCGCTCCTGCCATTCATTGATCCACGAGAAACGATGGCGCCGGCCCTCCGCGGGTTGGCGGATGGAGGTGACGACGCTTGTCGACTGCAGGCGATCGAGTGCCGCCTTGAGGCGCAGGTAATCTCGCTTCGAGACACCGCGGCCGATGAAGGTAAGCATCTCGTATGGCGTCGCGGCCATCAGGCGGGATGTGCGCAATCCGGCGTCCCGCGCGCTGACGATCTGGCTCGCGGCCCAGATCAGGATATCGGCATCCCAGATCGTCGCCATGCCGTGATCGGGCATCGCTTCGACACGGATCGCCACATCGCCGGCGCGAAAGTCGATCGGCGCGATGCGCCTGGATTTGGCGAGGGAGAAGAAGGGATAGGCCATGAGGTCCTGCGCATCGCGTGGCGCGACGACGCCCGGCAGCGCCTGGAACAGGTCGAGCTGTTCGCGCTCCAATGGTTGACGTGGTCGTGCCGACATGGGGGAGATCAGCGGGCTCAGCGCCTTTCGCGCCCGGCATAGGGGATCAGGCGGGCGGCCTGAGGCTTGGCGGGCAGCACCGAGCCATGCGGATCGGATGTCGATGTCATCGCGCCGCGCTGAACCCAGAGCTGGAGGTCGTCGACTGCGTAGACGACGCGGCCGCCGAGTTTGCGGTAGGCAGGCCCGGTGCCGTAGGTACGATGTTTCTCAAGCGTACGCGCCGAGAGACTGAGGAAATGCGCGGCTTCCGAAGTGCGCAGGTAGCGCGGCGGCAGTGGCGCGGCGTCGGCGTTCATGAGGTGTCTCCTTCCGGCCGTTGCGGTTGAACGGCGATCGAGGGCCAGGATGGAGGAGCAAGGGGACGGTGATCAGGTGTGCAATTGAGGGGCGCTATTTCGCACCGCTACGAGGCCTTCGGGAGTGGCGGCGGCGCCTCCAGCGAGCGGCGGTACGCTCAACCATCTTCGCGCCATCGTGCAGCGCATCCGGTAACAGAAACTGATCGGACGGACCGGCGCGGCGGAAGGCTTTCGCGGCATCAGGAGACGCCTCGCCCGATACCGGGCGAGGCGTCTGCCGATTCACTCGCCGTTGCGGCGGTTGGGGCGGGACCAGATGAGGCTAAGGCCCTCACCTTCCTCGTCGGCGAAGAGGTTGGCGTAGATCGGAGCGGTGAAGCTCGGATCGTCGAGCTTGAGCCCGAGATAATCGCGACCCTCGTTGGAGCGCTTGGACCAGGCGGCGCCGATCTCGGCCTTGCCGACCACCACGCGGTGGCTTGGTGCGTTCTCGCCACTGGCCCGGGTATCGGGGACGATGCGCACGCCCTTGGCCTGGACGCTGAGGGTGATGATCTCGCCGGTGAACTCGTTCGCATTGGTCTTCTTGAAGATGCCGATGGTAGCCATTTTCAGTCTCCGTTCTCGTTTCCGAGCCCGCACCATGCGGCCTCGATGGCGATCGTGAGGCCGAAGGCGACCGCCGCCGCATCGCTTGCGACCGCAGCGAAGCGGAGGATGGCGCAGGCGCGCGTTTCTTGGTTTCGCGAGGAATGGGCTTCGCCCAGGGGAAGAAACTCGCGACGTGCCGTTGCGGCATAGGCGGTCGAGGCTTCAGCCGTCCTTCGGCCAGATCAGCCCGTTCGAGAGGTCGTTGGTGCGCTCTGAGAAATGGCGACGGAGGCACTGGCGGCGTCGATGGCTCAGAAGCAAAGCGGAGTAGTTGGCCAGGTCTCCGAGCTACGATGGCTTGCCTACATCAAGCCTCGGCCTACCCGGAGACAAGCGCCCATGACAACGATCATGAACGTCTTATTTGGGGCCGGAGGCGGAATGGCGGCTTTCCGGCCTCGAAGCGAAAGATATCTGACGCTCAACCTGCCGCAGGTTCCTGAGTTGTCCTTGCTTTTCGCAAACGCCGTTGACGAAGTGCTCAAGCGGGAACGCGATCCGACAGAAAGCGGCGCCAGCCACCGAACGACGAGATATCAGAGGCGCCTAGCAAGCCCACGGATTCCACCAGGAAGCCTTTGGCGCTGCTGCCGTCGTCAAGCTCTATGTTGCCAATGCCCAGCGGCGGCGGGATGGCGGCCACGAAGTGGCCGAAGGCCTCGGCAGGCAGCCGCCAGACCTCTACGTCGATCGCAGTGCCGCCGCTCTCCACACGGACCAGTCCGGGCTTGGGCGTGGCCTGGCCGGCGAGTTGGTAAAGCTTGTATGAAGAGGCCGTCCTCGTCGCCCGGCAGAACCTGGCGCCGGCCTGCTTGAGCTGGCCATTGAGCGGCATTCCCGAGAGGTGAGCGCCGACCACCACCAATTCGATTGTGCCGTCTTCGGCCGAAGCGCCGACAGGCTGCACGCTCGGCTGCCCCCAGCCGGTCGCGCCGAGGGTGAGCCCGCTCGCGGCATGGAGATCGCGCGCGACGGACGCCACAAGGCCGTCCAGTCCGGCGGCCGCAAGCAGCGTCACGCTCATCGGCAGGCCGTCGTCGCGCGTGCCGGTCGGCACGGCGATGCCGCACATGTCGAGCAGATTGACGAAATTGGTGTAGGTGCCGAGCCGGCTGTTGGTCTCGACCGGATCGGCGAGCACGGCGGCGGTGGTGTAATGCGTCGGCGCGGTCGGCACGCAGAACAGGTCGACCGAGGCAATGAGCGCGGCGAGCTTGGCCCGGTAGGCCTGCAAGGCATAGAGGCCGCGGAAGGCGTCCGCCGCCGACAGCTTCCTGGCGCCCCCGATGATCCTGCTCGTCACCGGATGCATGGCGGCTTCGTTGGCTTCCATGAAATCGCGGATCGCGGCATAGCGCTCGGCCACCCAGGCGCCCTCATAGAGGAGGTTGGCGGTAGCGTAGAAATCGCCGAACGGGATTTCGACCAGCCGGCAGCCGAGCCGCGACAGCATGGCGAGCGAGGCCTCGAAGCCGGCCTGCATCGCCGCATCGCCGAAGAATTTCCGGTCGGCTTTTGCCGGGATGCCGACGCTCGGCACAGGCGGGCGCGCGGCGAGCGGCCGGACGGCGATGTCGCGCGAATAGGGATCGGCTGCATCGCGCGCTGCCGCGACGCAGAACACTGCATAGGCGTCGTCGACGGTCAGCGCGAACACGGACACGCAGTCGAGCGTGCGGCAGGCCGGAACGACGCCGCCCGTCGACAACGCGCCGACGGTCGGCTTCAGCCCGACGATGTTGTTGAGGCCGGCCGGGATGCGGCCGGAGCCGGCGGTGTCGGTGCCAAGCGCGAAGGAGACGATACCGCGCGCCGTCGCCACCGCCGACCCGGACGAGGAGCCGCCCGGCACCAGCTCCGCGTCGATGGCGTTGCGCGGGATCGGCCAGGGCGTGCGCACACCAACGAGGCCGGTGGCGAACTGGTCGAGATTGGTCTTGCCCACGACCAGCGCGCCGGCGGCCTTGAGCCGCGCCACCACGGTGGCGTCCTTGTCGGGCCAGTAGGTGTATTGCGCGCAGGCCGCCGTCGTCGGCATGCCGGCGACGTCGATGTTGTCCTTGACGGCGAAGGGAATGCCCCACAGCGGTTTTGCCACCGGGTCGAACGGGCCGAGCGCTTCGGCCGCGGCAAGCAGATCCGCCCTGGCGGCGAGATGGATGAAGATGCCCGGATCATCAGCTGCCTCGATGCGGGCATAAATCGCCGCGATCACATCGCCAACGCCGACACCTCCACGATAGGCGGCGCGCAGGCTCGCTATGTCGAAGTAGACATCGCTCATTTCGTCTCCCCCAGAATGATCACCGGCAGGTCCCATTGGATCAGCACGACACAGCCGTCCTTCGTCCACACCGAATGCTCGGTTCCGACCGGATTGAGGATCACGCTGCCGGCAGGATAGTCGCCGTTCTCGTCGCTCTGGGTGCCTTCCAGCACGACGATGGTCTCCAGCGCGACATGGCGGTGGCGCGGCACGCCGGCGCCAGGTCGATATTTCAGGATCGCGACGGACGGCTCGACCGGCCCGCCCTGCAGCAACCAGTGCACGCCGATGCCGTCTCGGAAAGGCTCGAACGTCAGATCGCGCCAGCCGCCGTCGAGCAGGCCGGCAAAGGCAAGATTAGGCATTGGCAATTCCCTCGAGCACCTGGTCGGTCGTCGCCGTCCAGCCGACGATGGCGCCCTGTGCCCTGATCATGGCGATCGCCGCCGCCTTGAACTCGGGAAAATAACTTTCCGTGGCGTCCTCGGCGAGCAGGCACTCATAGCCGCGATCGTTGGCCTCGCGCATCGTCGTCTGCACGCAGACTTCGGTGGTGACGCCGGCAAAGACGAGCTGCTCGGCGCCGAGCCTTTTCAGGTCATCACCGAAGGAGGTCGCATAGAAGGCGCCCTTGCCCGGCTTCTCGATGACGATCTCGCCGGGCAGCGGCGCAAGCTCGTCGAGGATCGCGGTGCCCGGCTCGCCGGCGATCAGCACGCGGCCCATCGGCCCGGCATCGCCGATACGGACCGACGGATTGCCGCGATTGCGCTTGGCCGGCGGCAGGTCGGAAAGGTCGGGCCGATGGCACTCCATCGTGTGGATCACCGGAAGGCCGGCGGCGCGAAAGCCGTCGATCAATCGCTTCACGGTCGGCACGATCGCGGTCACCCGGCTGACGTCATTGCCGAGGCTGGCGCCGAAGCCGCCGGGCTCGGCGAAGTCGCGTTGCATGTCGATGACGACCAGCGCCATGGTCCGCGGCTTGAACGCGAACGGAAATGGCTGCGCTGCGATTTCCGCCATTAGTGATGTCCCGCCATGTGCTCGCCGATAGTCTGGACACTGGCCTGCGCAATCGGCGTCTCGTAGACCAGCGCACCGTCCGACATGACGAAGATGCGGTCCGAGAGCTCGAGCAGTTCGTCGAGATCCTCCGACATCAGAAGCACGGCGGCACCGGCATTGCGCGCCTTCATGATGCGGGCGCGGATTTCGGCCACGGCCGAGAAGTCGAGGCCGAAGCACGGATTGGAGACGATCAGAAGGTCGACCTTGCCGGTGAGCTCGCGGGCAAGCACGGCGCGCTGCACATTGCCGCCCGACAGCGAGGCGATCGGCGAGGCAAGGGATGCGGTCTTGACCTTGAACTGCTCGACCAGCCTGGCGCTGAATGCCCTGATGGCGCCGGCACTGATCCAGTTCACCGGTTTGCCGTTGGCGTCGATGTCGAAAGTGCGGAAAGAAATGTTTTCGGCCACCGTCATTTTCGGCGCGCAGGCATTCTTCAGTGGCTCCTCTGGAATGAGCCGCACATTGAGAGCGCGCGCCTCGGCCCGCGTTGCCGCATAGGTGGCGCCGCGCACCATGACCTCGCCGGCATCGCGGGGGCGCTGCCCGGCCAGCACTTCGAGCAATTCCTTCTGGCCGTTGCCGGAAATGCCGGCGATGCCGACAATCTCGCCGGCACGCACGCCGAGATCCTCGATCCGGATCGACTTCAACCCGGTGCGGTCCGGCGCCTTCAGCGCCTTGACCTTGAGGACGATCTCGGCGTCCGGCCTGGGCTCGGCGCGGCTGTCGAGGACCGCGATCGGCTGGTCGCCGATCATCATCGCCGCCATGGCTTTGCGGTCGAGGTCGACGACGCGGCCAGTGCCGGTCAGCCTGCCCTTGCGCAGCACGCTGACGTCGTCGGCGAATGCCGTCACCTCATGGAACTTGTGCGAGATCATCAGCACCGTCAGGTTGCCAGCCCTTGTCATGGCGCGCACCAGGCCAAGCACTTCCTGCGCCTCGCCGGGGGTGAGCACGGAGGTCGGCTCGTCCAGCACCAGGAAGGAGCGGCCGAGATAAAGCTGCTTGATGATCTCCAGCTTCTGCTTCTCGCCGGCAGCGAGCTCGGCCACCTTGACGTCGAGCGGCAGCTTGAACGGCATTCGATCCATGAACTTTGCGAGCTCGCCGCGCTCCTTGCGCCAGTCGATCACGCCGGGAACCTTCTCACGCGAAATGACCAGATTCTCGGCGCCGGTCAGCGACGGGACAAGCGTGAAATGCTGGTAGACCATGCCGAGGCCGAGCGCCGAGGCGTCCCTGGGGCTGGCGATCGCGACCTCGCGGCCGTCGACGAGGATGTCGCCGGCGGTCGGGTGATAAAAACCCATCATGCATTTGACCAGCGTCGACTTGCCGGCGCCGTTTTCGCCAAGCAGCGCGTGGAACGATCCGGCCGGCACCTTGATGGAGACGTCGCCCAACGCCGTGAAGGCGCCGAAACGCATGGTCATGCCGATGGTCTCGACGCCGACGGCCTTGTTGCCGGTGATCGCGCTCATCCTGGTTTCCTTACGGCAGCTGGGCGACGAAGGGCGCCGAGCTCGACACCGCGCCAAAGACGCCGCCCTGCATCTTGATCATCTTGATCGCGGCAAGATGATTGCCGTAGTCGGTCGCCCCGCAGCAGTCCTCCAGCATCACGCATTCGAAGCCGCGGTCGTTGGCCTCGCGCATGGTGGTGTGCACGCAGACATCGGTGGTGATGCCTGTGAGCACGATGTTTTCGATGCCGCGCTGGTTGAGGATCAGCTCCAGGTCGGTGGCGCAGAACGAGCCCTTGCCGGGCTTGTCGATGATCGGCTCGTCCTCGGCCGGGTAGAGGTCGGGGATAATGTCCCAGCCCGGCTCTCCGCGCACCAGGATGCGCCCGCAGGGGCCGGGGTCGCCGACGCCGGCATTGATGCGGCGCGAGCGCCAACGCTTGTTGGCGGGCAGGTCGGCGAGGTCGGGGCGGTGGCCCTCGCGGGTGTGGATGATGGTGTAGCCTTTCGCGCGCATGGCCGCCAGCACCGACTTGATCGGCTCGATCGGCGCGCGCACCAGCGACAGGTCGTATCCCATATGGTCGACATAGCCGCCCGGCCCGCAGAAATCGGTCTGCATGTCGATGACGATCAACGCCGTGTTATCGGGGCGAAGCTCGCCATTGTAAGGCCACGGATACGGGTCGGCGTCGATATAGCGCTGGGTGATTTCGGCTCTCGCGTTCATGACAAAAAACTCCAGCTATTTGGTGATCGACAATTCGCCCGGCGCGCCCGCTAGCGAGCGTGTCGGCGACGAGGTAGCGATCATGATGATGAGGGTGAGGATGTAGGGGGCGGCGTAGAACAAATAGTAGCCTTGCGTGACGCCGACCGACTGCAGCGCCGGTCCGAGCGCTCCGGCGCCGCCGAACAGAAGCGCGGCGGCAAAGCAGCCGAGCGGATTCCAGCGCGCGAAGATGACCAGCGCCACCGCCATCAGCCCCTGACCGGACGAGATGCGCTCGGTCCAGCTGCCGGGATAGTAGAGCGACAGATAGGCGCCGCCGATGCCGGCCAGAGCGCCGCCGACGCCGGTGGCGATGAGGCGCACGGTGTTCGGGTTGAGGCCCATGGCGCGCGCGGCATCGGAACTGTCGCCGACGACGCGCACGATGAGGCCGGCGCGGGTGTTGCGGAACGCCCACCACAGGACCAGCGAAAGCACCGCACCGATCAGGAACAGGACGTTAACGTCGAGTGCCGCCTGCACCTGCGGAATGTCGGACCAGGCGCCGAAGGGAATGGCCGGGAGGTTGGGCGCTTTCGGCTTGATGAACGGCTTGCCGAAGAAGAAGGCGAGCCCCGAGCCGAACAGCATCAGCGCGATGCCGATGGCGATGTCGTTGACTTTCGGGAATTTGCAGATCCAGCCATGGAACAGGCCGAAGCAAAGGCCGGCGGCCGCGGCGGCCAGCAGGCCGAGCCATGGCGAGTTGGTCATGACCGCGACTGCATATGCGGTCATGGCGCCGAAGACGAGCGTGCCTTCCAGCCCCAGATTGATGCGGCCGGAGCGCTCGGTGATGGCCTCGCCCAGCGAAACGAAGATGAAGGGCGTCGACACGCGGATCGCGCCGCCGAGGATGGCGAGCGGCACGCCCCAGAGGCCGATCCCGGTCGCATCCATCACGAGGCCCTCCGCCACAAATCGGGATTGAAGGCCTTGAAGCGGCCGTACAAGGTTTCGCTGAGCAGGATGACGATGAACAGCATGCCCTGCAGCAGCAGCACGGTGGCGTCGGGCAGGTCCATGCGGCGCTGGATCAGCCCGCCGGATGCGTCGATGCCGCCAAGCAGGATGGCAACCGGGATGATGGCCAATGGGTTGTGGCGGGCGAGGAATGCGACGAGGATGCCGGTGTAGCCATAGCCGGCGGCGAGCGAGCCGTTGGCGCTGCCTTGCACGGCTGCGACTTCCAGCATGCCGGCAAGACCGGCAAAGCCGCCCGCAAGCGCGGTAAAGCCCACGATGAGCGGTCCGACGGCCAGCCCCTGCACCTGCGCTGCCCTGACATTGCCGCCGGCGATGCGGGCGGCAAAGCCCCAGCGGGTCTTTTCGATCAGCACCCAGGAGAGCATGCAGGCGACGACGCCGACGGCAAGCCCCCAATGCACCTCCATGCCCGGAATGTTGCCGATGCGGTAAATGTCGGCGAGCGGCTGGGTCGAGGGCTTGTTGAGCGAGCCCGGGTCGCGCAGCGGCCCCTCCACCAGTTGGTTCATCAGGGCGATGGCGATGTAGGCCATCAGCAGGCTGGAAATGGTCTCGTTGACGGCCCTGTAATGGCGGAGCGCGCCGACGGCACCGATCCAGATGCCGCCGGCGGCCAGGCCCGCCACGCCCATGGCAAGAATGACGATGAAGGAAGGCGCGCCGCTCAGCGCCACGCCTATGGCAGCGGCGCTGACGCCACCGAGCACGATGGCGCCCTCGCCGCCGATGACAACGAGGCCGAGCCGCGCCGGCAGTGCCACGCACAGCGCCGCCAGCAACAGCGGTGCGGCCCGCGACAGCGAATTCTGAATGGAGAACCACGAGCCGAAGCCGCCCCGCCACATGGTCTCGTAAAGCAGGACCGGGGACTTGCCGACCAGGGCGATGAACAGGCTGAACAGCGCCATGCCGACGACAAGAGCCGCGAGCGGAATGACGAAAGCCTCCGCCCGCCGCGCGATCCATTCCAGCGCCGCCGGATATCCCCTGGCGCCGAGCAGGGCCGGCGCCTCCGCACTGCTGACCGTATCGGTCATGGTCCCCGTCTCCGCTCGCCTTCAGGCGGTCGAGCCGACGACGCCCTCGACGAGATAGTCCATGCTTTCGAGCTCGATGGCTGTCTCGACGAAGGCCTGGCCCTCCGTCGCCACGACGGCGCCCTTATTGCTCTTCAGCGGGCCCTTGATGACGGAGAAGCCGCCCTTCATCATCTCGGCCAGGGTGGCGTCGAACTGCTTGCGGGCCGGCTCGCCGACGGCGGGACCGAGCGGGCTCATCTTGACGAAGCCGTCGGCCAATCCGCCGCGGGTGAAATTGGGCAGCGGCGTGCCGGCGATGAGGTCGTCGACGAACATCTTGTAGACCTTGGCCCAGTTCCACTCGGCCCCGGTGAGGTATTTTTCCGGCGCCAGCGGGCTCTGGTTGGCGTGGTAGCCGCAGACGAAGGCGCCGCGGCCCGCGGCCGTCTCGACCACTACTTTCGGGCTGTCGACATGGCAGGTGATGACGTCGGCGCCCTGGTCGACCAGCGCGTTGGTGGCTTCCGCTTCCTTCACCGCCAGCGACCATTCGCCGGTGAAGATGACCTGGCAGGTGATCGACGGATCGACCGAGCGCGCGCCGAGCAGGAAGGAGTTGATGTTGAGCAGCACCTGCGGAATGGGCTTGGCGGCGACGAAACCGAGCTTCTTCGACTTCGATGTGTGGCCGGCGACGACGCCGTTCAGGTACTGGCCCATGCCGATATAGCCGAAATAGGAGCCGGCATTCATCGGGTGCTTGGCCTTGTCCCACATGCCGCCGCAATGGCGAAACTGCACGTCGGGGAATTTCGCGCACATGGCCAGCATGTGCGGATCGAAATAGCCGAAGGAGGTTGGGAAGATCAGCGAAGCGCCGTCGAGGTTGATCATCGATTCCATCGTCTTTTGGACGTCGACCGTCTCGGGAACGTTTTCCTCCTCGACGACGGAGATGCCTTCGATGCCCTTCAGCGAGGCCGCCCCCTCGGCATGCGCCTGGTTGTAGCCATAGTCGTCCTTCGGGCCGACATAGATGAAGCCGACAGTGGCGGCGGCGGCGAAGGCACGGCTGATCGGAAAGGAGGCCGAGGCGAGGCCGAGCGCGGCTCCCGCGGCTGAGGTCTTGAGCAGTTGGCGGCGGTTAAGCATGAATCTGTCGGTCATAGTGAATGCTCCCCTTTGGGACCCTTTTCTGGGTCGGTTAACATGCCGTCCAAGAAAGTGCATGCAACCGCCGTGCCAGTTCCTTTTTCTGATTTTCCGCAATAAAATCAACGAACAAGTTTAGAAGGCCTGCATAAACCAAGGGCAAGTGCATGCACTTATTGCCTGAAAACTGGCCAATTTGACATCGAGGTTAAAATCTAGGCATACAGAGATGCGGCCTTGAGTCGAAACAGCCCGTGGGCCGTGCACGTTGCGGGCGCCTGCAATAAGCTGGACGGAGGAGACGTGTCGGGAAAGCGCGGCTTGGTCAGGTCGGGAACGACCGTGGATCAGATGGTGCGGGCGATCGCCGACCGCATCGTCACCGGCTATCTGCGTCCCGGTGAAAGGCTCGACGAGGGTTCGCTTGCCGCCCGCTTCGACGTTTCGCGCACGCCAGTCCGGGAGGCGCTGGGCCAGTTGAGCGCAATCGGACTGGTCGAGAGGCGGCCCAACCGGGGCGCCATCGTCGCCATGGTCACGCAGGAGTATCTCGCCTCGATGTTCGAAAGCATGGCCGAGCTGGAGGCAATCTGCGCCCGCTTTTCTGCCGAGCGGATGACCGGCGCCGAGCGCCGCTCGCTGGAGCTCGAGCATCAGGCATCGGCGCGCCTGGTGCAGCTCGGTGCGGAGGAGGACTACGAGTATTTCAACACCGAGTTCCACAACAGGCTCTATCGGGGCGCCCACAACACGCATATCCATGATTTGACCGTGGCGACCCGCAACCGACTTGCCCCGTTCCGGCGCGCACAGTTCATGCTGCCAGGCCGACTGGCCAAGTCCTGGCAGGAGCATGATGCGATCGTCACCGCGATCATGCGCGGTGACGCGGCAGCCGCCGGCAAGGCCGCCCGAGATCATGTTTCAATCGTCAGCGAGGCGAGCGCGGTGTTTGCGGCCGATGATCGCAAGCCAGCTCGGCGGGATGTGGCCTGAAATTGCGAGCAGTCCGGATACTCGCAGACGATGTCTGTTTCCAAGCCTGCGAAGCTTGGTCCCAAGGGGAAAATGGGGCGCAAAAGCGGCATTCCCTTCGAAATCGTAAGCCTACGCTTTTAGGCGAGCCAATAAGTGAGTTGGCCGGCATCGCCGCCCTTTCAGGTCGGACGCCGTCGCGCACGAAGCAATTGGCGATAGCCCCGCTCGACCATCTTCAAGCCGTCGCGCACGAGACGATGCGTCTGATATCGAAACGCCGAGTCGTGCCAGTCGGCGGCGGTGACCAGCCGCCGACCGAACAACGCGGTCGCGACCTCGAAATGGGATGCCTGCTCTTCCCGGCCGTCGAGGCATCGCAGCATGTGGCCAAGGCGCCGCCGCTGGGCCGCAGTCAAGCGGGTGTCGGGAAGGTGCTGCCTGTGGATCGAGCGGATGAACCGTTCGATGGCTTGGAGACTGTCGTGCGCCATATCGTCCAGCGGTATGATGGCGGCGAGCGGTTCGCCTGGCTTGGCGTCGCCGAGAAGCGCCAGTTGCGTGCCGCCCGGTGATGAGCGCATGTGAAGGCCGACGTCGTCACGCCGGCCCGCGGCCAGCGGTACGTCGAAAGCGCTGCCCTCCCGCGGTTGCAGATCCGGCGGAACCTCGACAAGGTTCACGACGCCAGGGTTGATCTCCGATGCCCAATAGACGGGCTGCTCGACCGCGGACTGGTCAGGCCGGGCAGCGAAACTGCAAACCCCAGCGCTTGCGTAATGCGCGCATCGCCCTAGCCGAGCGGGAGGTTGCGAAGTCCTGCTGATATTGCGGATTGCGTCGCAGGAATTCCCAGGCAATCTCATCGGCGGCGGCGCCGTTGATAAACGCATATGCCTGTGGGTCACGCCACTGCGATGTATCCGGCTTCATCCGCATCCTTCCCTTCTCAAGGATTTGATAGGGAGATGCGGCGTTAAGCGAAATCCTTGGATTCCGTCATTGACGAATGGACGAGGAGAGAACCCGGGGCCGAACGATCAGGCCGGAACGTCAGCGAGGGCTATTGACTTGCGCCGTGCAGTGTTTTGAATGTTTTCGTCCAGACACGATAGGCCTCGTCATCACCTTGGCTCCACGCGCTGAAGGCGCGCCAAGCCGCAAAAGACGAGGCGGGCTGCTCGAGCAGTGAGCCGATCGATCGGTCGCCGGCGGGCCAGCCGGCAGGCTGATCGCTGACCGCCTCATGCGTGAGGCGCCGCAGGTCGGCCAATGCAGAGCGGATGTGCGGCAGCGGAAATTCGAAGATATCGGTGTTGTCCGTCGCTTCTCGAACCACGACCGCAAGCTTGGCGACCACGCCCGCCAACGATTGTGCCGGGGTCGCCGCGATCTCAGCCAACAGGGCGTCGGCCTTCTCAGCATCATCCTGCTCCGCCGTCCGCGCATCGACATAGCCGGCGCTAGCCCCCTCCCCGCCCCCAATAACTGCGCCGGTGGGCAAGATTGCGCCCCGCTCCAAAAGCCTTTCTTCCTCCTGCTGCTGTCGGACACAGGAAGCCAGCGTCCCAACATGGGCGTCGATCCAGGCTAGGGACAGGAGAAGTGCGGGATCAAGTGTCAACGGAGCTTCGGCTGAAGGGCCGGCACGCTCTTTAGTCAACGGAGATTGCATCTCCCGTCCAAACGTGACGGAAGGCAAAGTCGTGGTATTGTCGGAATCAGCCATGATCCGAGCTCCCACACAGCTTGGCATTGGTCAGGTCGAAAAGGGTGTTCGCGCACCCTCTTCGACCGCTAGTTCGGGCAGGGATAATATACAAATTGATTGACGTCAATCATAATATTGAGGACAGGACTGCGGATTTCAGCCCCGAACAGTGTCGCGGCGCGCGTGCAATGTTGGGATGGAGCCAAGATGATTTGGCCCGTGCGGCAAACGTCGCACGGCAAACAATCGCTGATTTCGAACGCGGGGCGCGGATTCCGATCGCAAACAACATATTAGCGATTGTGAATGCGCTCGAGAAGGCTGGGATTGAAGTACTGCCCAATAACGGAATTCTGTTGCGAAAGAGCCGTTGATACCGGGCTTCACCGCTGAAGCCCGGTGTCAGACGCCTAAGCCCGTCCGGCCGAAGCCGAACGGGCTTGCTACCTGTTACTCGCCGTTGCGGCGGTTGGGGCGGGACCAGATGAGGCTATGGCCGTCGGCGAAGAGGTTGGCGTAGATCGGAGCGGTGAAGCTCGGATCGTCGAGCTTGAGCCCGAGATAATCGCGACCCTCGTTGGAGCGCTTGGACCAGGCGGCGCCGATCTCGGCCTTGCCGACCACCACGCGGTGGCTTGGTGCGTTCTCGCCACTGGCCCGGGTGTCGGGAATAATGCGCACGCCCTTGGCCTGGACGCTGAGGGTGACGATCTCGCCGGTGAACTCGTTCGCATTGGTCTTTTTGAAGGTGCCGATGGTAGCCATTTTCAGTCTCCGTTCTCGTTTCCGAGCCCGCACCATGCGGCCTCGATGGCGATCGTGTGGCCGAAGGCGACCGCCGCCGCATCGCTTGCGACCGCAGCCAAGCGCAGGATGGCGCAGGCGCGCGTTTCTTGGCTGCGCGAGGAATGGGCTTCGCCCAGGGGAAGAAACTCGCGACGCGCCGTTGCGGCATAGGCGGTCGAGGCTTCAGCCGTCCTTCGGCCAGATCAGCCCGTTCGAGAGGTCGTTGGTGCGCTCTGAGAAATGGCGACGGAGGCACTGGCGGCGTCGATGGCTCAGAAGCAAAGCGGAGTAGTTGGCCAGGTCTCCGAGCTACGATGGCTTGCCTGCATCAACGGCTTTGCCTACCCGGTGACAAGCGCCCATGACGACGACCATGAACGTCTTAGTTGGGCCGATATCGGACTGTCTGGTGTTAGGTATCGCTCTTCGGAAATCTGCCGATCGGCTGGGGCAATCCCGTTGACGACGTGAGTTGGTGAGCGATTTCGAGTTACCAGGCGCTCCGTAGCCGATCGTGTTCCCGGTGAACGCTAAAACTAATAAGCTGCGGATCTTCAGAACGTTGGCCAGCGATCCGAATGCTACTGGAGGCGACGAAAGACACTCTCCCTGTTGGCCTTAGAGCCGGCCTGGCCGCGTGGAGCCCGCCAGAATGGTCTCATGCTGGCCATAGCTGGTCCGGGCTGCGGCGGACCAGGCTGGAGATGCCCGGCTCAACCGACATTTTCCAGTTGCTCGACCAATATGGCGCAAAAGACCTCAGCAACCGGACGTTTTGTGTCGCTCGGTTGTATTACGAAATAAGGATACGGCGCCGGGATCTCGAGATCGAGAACCTTGATCAATGAGCCGCGGCGCAGGTCTTCGGCGCACAGCATCGAACTGCCGACAGCAACGCCGCAATCCTCGCGCGCGCCCTGCAAGGTCAGGTAGGCATTGGGAAAATACATATGCTGTCGCGGTGTTATCTGCCCTGCCGCGCTGCTGCTGATCAGCCTTTGCCAATCTTCGCCATCGTCAGAATGCAACAGAACGTGGTTCTGCAGGTCAGCCTCGGATCGCAGAGCATTGCGGTAAAACAGGTTCGGGCTGCAAACCGCAAAGTACCGTTCATTCTTCAAAATAGCATATCGTGTGCCATGGATGGGCCGCTCGCCATACGAGACGACGACGTCCATCGCTTCGCTGGCCTGTTCGATGGCAAACAGCCGCACCGTCACGCGCGGAAACCTGTCGGCGAACCGATCAACGATACCCATCAGGCGCAGGGCTGCCAGCCCCGGTGCGCAGGCCACGCGCAACTCCCCTTCGAAACTGTCGCTCGCGGCAGTCCGGCAGGCGCTCTGGATCTCCTCGAACGCCTTGCTCAGCTTGGCGAAAAACGCAGCACCCGGTGCGGTGAGCGAGAACTCCTTGCGGCTGCGCACCACAAGCTGGGTCCCAAGCTCATCTTCCAAGGCGCGTATGTGGTGTCTGATTGCTCCGGGGGTGACGTTCAAATCCCTCGCGGCCGATGGAATACCGCCAAGCTTCGCCACGCAGAAGAAAGCCCGCAGTGACGTCAGGTGGAGTAGTTCATTGTTCATGGCAGTCGCTTCATGCGTCAATCAGATTAACGCAATATGCTAGATTTATTGATTTGCGTCAATTCGATTATTGAATGTACCGTGATGAGACAATCAAGAAATCCACAGCGGATCGGCATGGCACTGGGAGCGCAACAAATCGCTGACGACAAGAGCGCGTTCATCCGCATGGAGGATGTCAGCAAGACGTTCGGCGCGCTCAAGGCCTTGAGCAACATCAGCATCGACGTCCGCGACGGTGAATTCCTGACGCTGCTCGGCCCCTCCGGATCCGGCAAGAGCACCACGCTGATGTGCCTTGCCGGCTTCGAGACGCCCACCCATGGGCGTATCTTGCATCGCGGCGAGGACTTCACCCGCCTTTCCCCGGAAAAGCGCGGCTTCGGCGTTGTGTTCCAGGGCTATGCGCTCTTTCCGCACATGACTGTGGCCGAGAACGTCGCCTATCCGCTCGTGGTGCGCAAGCTCTCCAAGGCCGAACGCGAAGACAAGGTCCGCGCCATGCTTTCGACGGTCGGGCTCAATGGCTACGACGACCGCCGCATCCAGAGCTTGTCAGGCGGGCAACAGCAGCGCGTCGCGCTCGCCCGTGCGCTGGTTTTCGGTCCAAAGCTTCTTCTGCTTGATGAACCGTTTTCCGCGCTGGACAGACGCCTTCGCGGCGAGATGCAGTCGGAACTGACGCGCATACATCAAGAGCTGGGTACCGCTTTCGTCTTTGTCACCCATGATCAGGATGAAGCTTTATCCCTGTCCGATCGCGTTGCCGTTTTCAACAAGGGCGAAGTCGAGCAGATCGCCGCGCCAGCCAAGATATATGAGGAACCGGCCACGACCTTTGTCGCAGGATTTGTTGGCGAGACCAATCTGCTCGATGTCACGCGCGTTGCGGCCGCCGGCGAGAGCGATCTCTATCACGCGCACTATGGCGAGACGCAGATCATCTGCCGCGGCCCGCAAAATGCGGCGTTGGCGCGTGACAGTAAACTCAGCGTTCGCCCCGAGGATGTCCAGTTGCACGCTGCCCTTCCACAGGATGGCGCTTTCAACGCCATCAATGTCCGGCTGCTGCGCTCGACCTATTTCGGCGCCTCGGTGGAGGCCCTGCTTGGCGACCCGGCCGACAACCAGTTTCGCGTCCGGCTCGGCACCAGGCATGCCCGCAACACTGGCCTCGAAGATGGCCGCAGCTACTGGCTGAGCTGGCCCAAGGGAACGGGCTACCTGGTACCCGCCTGACCAAACTGCATTACCATAACAACCAAGGGGAATATCGATGTCGGATAAAAAACAGCACTTCATTCTGCCAAACATGACGCGCCGGCAATTCGGGTTATCGGCGATGGCCGTAGCTGCTGCCACAGCCTTCCCTCCGCGTTCCGCCTTTGCCGCCGATCAGCTGGTCGTGGCCAATTGGGGCGGCGACGCCGTAACGGCCTTCGAGCAGGCTTTTGCCGAACCGTGGAGCAAGCTCAATGCCGGCAAACTGGTTGTGGACGGCGGCGGCCCGAGCGAAGGCGCGGTCAAGACGCAGGTCGACAGCGGCGCGGTGCGTTGGGACGTCTGCGACGGTGAAATGTATTCGTCCTATCGCCTTGGCAAGGATAACCTCCTCGAAAAGCTGGACTACAATATCATCGACAAGACGCTCGTCGGCTTCGGGGACGTCCATGACCACGGCGTAGCCAACTATATCTACAGCTATGTCATCGCTTTCGACGCCAGCAAGTTTGGTGGCGATCCGCCCAAGAGCTGGGCGGATTTCTGGGACGTCAAGAAGTATCCCGGCAAGCGTTCGCTTTACAAATGGATGAGCGCCAATCTTGAGATTGCGCTGCTTGCCGATGGCGTCAAGCCTTCGGAGCTCTATCCCCTCAATCTCGATCGCGCCTTGGCCAAGATCGCCGAGCTCAAGCCGCATATCCTGACGCATTGGGAGACGGGAGCCGAAAGCCAGCAGTTGCTGCGTGACGGCGAGATCGTCATGGGCCAAGTGTGGAACACCCGCGCCGAGCTCGTCAAAAAACAGACCTCCGGCCAGATTGACTATACATTCGACCAAGCCGTCGTTTCGCCTTCCGTCTGGTTTGTTCCCAAGAACAATCCGGCCGGCCGCGATGCCTCCATGCGCTTCATCCGCATGGCCCAGGAACCAGCCGTCCAGGCAAAGCTGATGGAAGTCTACGGCATGGGCCCGGTCAACCCGGCGGCCAACCAGTTGCTCTCGCCCGAGTTGCAGAAGATCAATCCGTCCGCGCCCGCGAATTTCGAGCGGTCGGTCCTGATGGACAACAAGTGGTACGCCGAGAACTACGGTCAGGCGCTGGATAAATACACCGCCCTGATCAGTGGTTGAACCCGTCTGTCAACAGGCCGGTGGAGACATTCCGCCGGCCGCTTCCTCGGAACATAGACTGATGCCTTCTCGTCAAGCGAGCTGGCTTGGCCTGTCGCTGGCCTTGCCATTGCCGACATTGCTGGTGCTGGCCTACCTGCTGCCGCTTGTCGGCGTGCTGGGCTGGAGTGTGAGCATGCCTGCCGGCATCGGCTTCGGCAACTACGTGCAGATCGCGACAGACCCGCTCATTGTCTCCATCTTCCTGCGCACGCTGAGAATCTGTCTCGTTGTCACTTTGATCAGCGTCGCGATCGCCTATTTCCTTGCCTATCACCTCCGTTTCGGCTCGCCGTGGAAGAAGCGGATCCTGCTGATCGGTGTGCTGATCCCGTTCTGGCTTTCCGCGCTGATCCGGGCATTTGCCTGGCTCATGATCCTTCGCGGCAATGGCCTAGCAAACAACTTCCTGCAATCGACAGGGTTGATCACGGAACCGTTGGCGCTTGCGCGCAATGAACTCGGCGTGATGATCGGCATGGTCCACTTCCTGGTGCCTTATGCGGTGCTGCCGATCTTTTCTTCCCTGCAACATATCGATGACCGGCTTCTGCAAGCCTCGCGCAGCCTCGGCGCCAGTTTCTGGCGCGGGTTCAAGGACATCCTGGCGCCCCTGTCGAGCTCGGGCCTGCTGGCGGCCACCATCATCGTCTTCGTCTTCAGCCTCGGATTTTTCGTAACACCCGCCGTGCTCGGTGGCGGACGCGTCGTGATGGTTGCCGAGTACATCTATCTGCAGATGTTTCAGCTCTCCAACTGGGGCCTTGGCGCCGCCCTCAGCGGTTTCCTCATGGTGGTGGTCGTGGCGCTGATGCTGGCGCTGATCAAGATCGTCGGGATTCGCCGGCTCATGGATACGGCGTCATGAGACAGATCGCGAGCTGGACCGCGATCGTGCTGGTCATCACCTTCCTGCTGCTGCCGCTGATTGTCATCATTCCGCTGTCGCTGACGCCGACGAGCTTTCTGTCGTTTCCAACGGGCGCGCTGTCACTTCGCCATTATGCGACGCTGTTTACCGACCCCAAATGGATGGGCTCGGCGGCCGACAGTGTCATCGTCGCGGTGCTTGCCGCTCTCTTTTGCACGCTCCTGTCGGTCGCCATGACCAGCGGGCTGTGGCTGATGAACAGCCGCTGGACGCCGGTCTATGTCACGGTCGCCTTGCTCCCGATCGTCGCACCGCAGGTCGTTTCCGCGATGATCGTCTATTATCTCGAGGCCCGGCTTGGCATCCTCGACAGCTATGCCGGCCTCGTGGTCGGCCACTGCATTGTCGCCCTGCCCTACGCGGTGATTGCCATGCTGGTCGCTTTTTCGCGGCTGAGCCGGTCCCTCGAGCACGCCTCACGCTCGCTCGGCGCCAGCACCTGGACCACGCTGTGGCGTGTGCTTCTGCCCAATGTCAGAACCGGCATTTTCGGCGCGGCCTTCCTGTCCTTTGTCATCTCGTGGGACGAAGTCGCGGTCACGCTGTTCATTTCGGGACTTAACGTGATGACGCTGCCGAAGCGCATCTGGGATGGGCTGCGCTTCGACATCAATCCCGTCATCGCTTCCGTTTCCGTGATCATGATCGTCATCACGACCATCGCCCTCATCGCGCAGACGATGCGCTCAGCCAGACGTTAATTCGAAAGACCAGGAGAGAGACTATGTTGACTGCATTTTCATTTGCCACCTATCGCGACCGCCAGAAGAAGCTGCGCGCCCGCATCAAGAGCAAAAATCTCGATGCGCTCATCGTGAATTTCCCCGACAACATCAATTACCTGACCGGCTTCGACAGCCTGGGCTTCCTCTGGTACCAGGCGTTGATCGTCTCGGAAAAAGTGCAGCCGGCGTTGTTTTTCACCCGCACCTCCGAAATGCCTTGCGTGCATGAACTCTCCGCGATCGAAGATGCCGTCTTCTACGATATCGCCAACCAGGATCCGCTTGAACTGGTGGCCAAGGCGCTGATCGACGCTGGCCACGGCAATGGCCGCATCGGCATCGAAACCCACGCCTTCACCTTTTCGCCAGATCAGTTCCTGCGGCTGCAGAACTATTTGCCTGACGCGACGCTGGTCGATGCCTCGACGGCGGTTGCCGAAGAACGCCTGATCAAGTCGCCGCAGGAGATCGAGTATCAGCGCTCTGCCGCACGCATGGCTGACTACGCCATGAAACGGGCCTTCGCGGCGATCCGGCCTGGCCGCTCCGAAGTAGAGATCGCCGGTGAGATCGCCATGGCGCTCGGCGAGGCCGGCAGTGAATACAGCGCGATCTCACCGATGGTGGCGACCGGCCGCCGCAGCACCATGACGCACTGCATGCCGCAGCGACAGGTGGTCAGCGTCGGCGATGTGGTCCTCATTGAACTTGCCGGCGTCTGCAATCGCTACCACAGCATCCTGATGCGCACCGCCGTGGTCGGCAATCCCTCTGCCCGCGTCAGGGAGGTCTCGGACCTTCTGACCGAATCCTTCAACGCGGCAATGGACGCCGCCAAACCGGGCCTGCCGGTCGGCGGCACGAACACCGCATGCAACAAAGTGCTCAACCGCATGAACCTGGCCAAGACCCGCGTCCATCGTATCGGCTACAGCCTGGGTCTCGCCTATCCGCCATCCTGGCTCGAGGCCATGATGCTGGACGAGGCCGACGATCACGTGTTCGAGCCGAACATGTCGTTTTCCATGGAACCCAACCTGTCGCTCTATGACGAGGGCTTCGGCCTCAAGCTCGGCGATACCGTGCTTTGCAACGAAAAGGGCTCCGCCAGCCTGTCCGAGCTGCCGCCAACCCTGACCATTCTCGATTGAGGGAGACGGCGATGTCACTGGATCCCGCAATGGACGTCTTCTGGCACGACGATGTCCTTTTCCACGACACCGGGTTCGGGTTTTTCGAAGCGCCTGAAAATCCGCTGCTTTCCGTGCAGATGGCGCATCCGGAGGGTCCAGACCGCATCCGCAACATGAAATCCGTCCTCCAGCGCGGGCCGGTTGCGCCCCGCTTGCGCTGGCGTACCGGCACGCATGCGTCGGAAGCGGATCTCGTCCGCTTCCATGACGCCACCTATGTTGGCGAGATAAAGCGGGCTGCCCATGAAGGCCGACGCTTCACCTCGACCACTTTGCTCAGGCCTGGCGCCTGGCCGGCCCTGCTTGCCGCTGCTGGCACCCCGCTTGATGCTGCTCGCCACGTCCGGGAAACGGGAACGCCGGCTTTTGCGCTTGTCCGCCCGCCAGGCCATCATGCGGGACGTGCGATGGCTGATGGCTACTGTTTCTTCAACCATGTCGGCATCGCGGCCGAAGACGCGATCGCCAACGGCGTTGCCCGCGTTGCCATCGTCGACTGGGACGTTCACCACGGCAACGGCACTCAATCCGGGTTCTACGACCGCGCCGACGTGCTCACCGTCTCCATGCACATGGACCATGGCGCCTGGGGTCCGACCCATCCCGAAACCGGCGGTGTCGAGGAACGAGGCATCGGTGACGGCGCGGGCTTCAATCTCAATGTCCCGCTGCCGATGGGCTCCACGGATGCCGCCTACCTTGGCGCCTTCGACGAGATCGTGGCGCCAAGACTGCGCGACTTCAGGCCCGACATGCTGATAATTGCAAATGGCGTCGATGCCGGGCAATTCGACCCCAATGGCCGGCAGCTCGTCACCATGTCGGGCTTCCATGGACTGGCATCGCGTGCCCGCGCGCTCGCCGATGAACTTTGCGCGGGACGCCTGCTTGTCGTCCAAGAAGGCGGCTACAACCCGGCTTACGCGGCATTCTGCGTGCATTCGGCGGTCGAGGGATTTGCCGGGCTGCCCGAGGGCCTCAAGGACCCGCTCGACTACATGCCGCACGGCAAGGGGCGGGCCAAACGTGACGTCGAATGTCTCAAGGCACGGATTCTGGCCGTCGAATGAACAGGCCGGGCGGCGTGGACGATACCTGTTCCCAATTTCCGACCATTGGCGACATCCGCTCATGCCGTGCCGGCTGACGCGAGATCAGCCACAAAGGAGCGCGCGATGCACCGAACCCGCCTCTATATCGACGGCACATTCACGCCGCCGGAGGGTTGCGCCTATTTTCCCGCGATCGATCCGGCGAGCGAGACCACGATCGCCGAGGTCGCGGCGGCACAGGCAGCCGATGTCGAGCGCGCGGTGCGCGCGGCGCGGCGGGCGTTCGATTCACAGTCATGGTCCGGTTTGAACGGCGCGGTCCGCGCATCATTCCTGCGCCGGATTGCCAACGGTATTCGCGAGCGGCTCAATGACATCGCTCTTGCCGAGGTGCGCGACAACGGCAAGCCGCTTGCCGAGGCGCAATGGGATGTCGGCGATGCGGCCTTGTGCTTTGACTATTACGCCAATCTCGCCGCCAAGGATGATGCCCGCCAGGAGGGCGTCGATGTCGGCGATCCGCGCTTCCAGTCTTCGATCGCCCGTGAGGCGGCCGGTGTCGTCGCGGCGATCACGCCCTGGAACTTCCCGCTGCTGATTGCCGCCTGGAAGGTGGCGCCGGCGCTCGCGGCAGGATGCACGGTCGTGCTGAAACCCTCCGAACTGTGCTCGTTGTCGTGCGAGATGCTGGCCGAAATCATCCATGCCGCTGAGCTTCCCGCAGGCGTGTTCAATCTGGTCACCGGCACCGGAGCGCAGGCCGGTGAGCCCCTGGCCAATCATGGGCTGGTCGACAAGGTCGCCTTCACCGGTTCGCTTGTCACCGGCCGCAAGGTCATGCAGGCCGCAAGCGCCGGCATCCGCAGGGTCTCGCTGGAGCTGGGCGGCAAATCGCCCTTCATCATCTTTGACGACTGCGACATCGAAAAAGCCGTTGAGTGGAGCCTGTTCGGCATTTTCTGGAACAAGGGCGAGGTCTGCTCGGCAACGTCGCGGATCCTGGCGCAGCGCGGAATCTTCGCGCGGTTCGTCGAGCGCCTAGCGACCGCGGCGGAGGCGATCCCGATCGGCCCAGGCGAAATGCCCGGCGTCAAGCTGGGGCCGTTGGTCTCGAAAAATCAATACGACAAGGTGCTGAGCGCCATCGCGACGGGGAAGGAAACGGGTGCACGCCTCGTAACCGGTGGCGATCGTCCCGCGAATTTCGACCAAGGCTATTTTCTGCGCCCAACGATTTTCGCCGACGTTCCGACCGACGCGATGATCTGGCGTGAGGAAGTCTTTGGTCCCGTTGTCTGCGTCAACGCCTTCGACACGGAAGAAGAAGCGCTGGAGCTTGCCAATGACAGCGACTACGGCCTTGCCGCCGCGATCATGTCGGATGACCTCGATCGCTGCGAACGCCTGGCGGCGAAGCTGCGTGCCGGCGTCGTCTGGGTGAATTGCTCGCAGCCGACTTTCGTGCAGGCGCCGTGGGGCGGGTACAAGATGTCCGGTATCGGCCGCGAGCTCGGCCGTGCAGGCTACGATGCCTGTTTCGAGACCAAGCAGATCACCCGTTTCAACCATCGTGAAAACTGGGGCTGGTACCTCGGCGCCCCGGCATAACACGACAATGGCAGGCAGCTCGTAGATGTCATTCAGTCCCTGGCACTTTGCAGACCTTTATTCCGATGCGGAGGCACCGCCGATATCGGCCAAACTTTCCGATGCCGTTCGGCATCCCTTCTGGGACGACACGGTGCCTTCGCGTTCGGCTTGTAGTCCTGTGACAGGTGATCAGCGTTGTGATCTGGCAATCGTCGGTGGCGGGTTCACCGGCCTGTGGACCGCGCTGCAGGCAAGACGGCGTCGACCCCAGGACCGCATAATCCTCGTGGAGCGGGCAAGGTGCGGAGACGGAGCGTCGGGCCGCAACGGCGGGTTCTGCGCGCCTTCGATCTCGCACGGCGTCGGCAACGCGCTGAAGCGCTGGCCGGCCGAAGCGGAAGCACTGGTGCGCCTTGGCAGGGCCAATCTCGATGAGTTCGAGGCCGATCTGACCGAATTCGGGATGGAGGTGGAGTTCGAGCGCAACGGCAAGCTCAACGTCGCGCAAAAGCCGTGGCAAGTCGAAGGCCTGCAGTCATGGGCCAGCAACTACCGGCGGTTCGGCATCGACTGCCAGATCCTGACGGGAGACGCGTTGCGCGAAAAATTCAGTTCGCCGCTATACCCGGCAGGACTGTACGAGCCGAACTACGCCTTGATCAACCCAAGGAAAATGGTGTCGGAACTGCTGCGTGTCGTGCGCTCGAACTCCGTCGATGTCCATGAAGATACGGCGGTAAGCGCCATGCGGGAGGTGCAAGGCGGTATCGAGCTGGAGA
This sequence comes from Mesorhizobium sp. B3-1-8, assembly GCF_006439495.1. Lineage (NCBI taxonomy): Bacteria > Pseudomonadati > Pseudomonadota > Alphaproteobacteria > Hyphomicrobiales > Phyllobacteriaceae > Mesorhizobium > Mesorhizobium sp. B3-1-8. The sequence continues at coordinate 37,410 of NZ_VFTK01000009.1, read as the reverse complement.
CCCCTGGCGGCGTCATCCGCGCCGCGCAGGTCGTGCTCGCGACCAATGCGGCGCCGCCACTTCTGCGACGTCTGCGCCGGTCGATCATCCCCATTTTCGACTATGCGCTGGTCACCCGTCCCTTGAGCGAGGCCGAGCTGGCATCGATCGGCTGGACCGGCCGGCACAGCGTCGCCGATTGCGGAAACCAGTTTCACTATATCCGCAAGACTGCCGACAACCGCATCCTGTGGGGCGGCTACGATGCGATCTATCATTTTGGCTCACGCCGCGACGATGCGTTCTTGAAAGAGAGCCAGAGCTTTGCCCGTCTGGCGGACAATTTCGCAAAGGCGCTGCCGTCGTTGGCACATGTCCCGTTCACACATGCCTGGGGCGGCATCATCGACACCTCGGCGCGAACAACGTTCTTTGCAGGGCTGTCGTGCGGCGACCGTGTCGCATACGCGATGGGTTTTACCGGGCAAGGTGTCTCCGCCAGCCGTTTCGCCGCGCTGACGACACTGGACTTGCTTGAAAAGCGCGACACAAAGCGAACCCGCCTTGCCATGCTGCGGCGCGCGCCGTTCCCATTCCCGCCTGAACCTATGCGATGGCTGGGTATTCGATGGGCGCAGCACGGACTGGCCCGCGAGGACGAGACCGGCCGCAGGTCGTTGCTCAACAAGGCACTCGATAAGGCCGGCGTCGGTTTCGATTCCTGAAAGGTCCAAATCATGGCTTTGCTCAAGCACGTCATCGCCTTCGATTGCGACCCGATGGAAGCACGTGAAATCGTAACCTCGGACCCCGCCGTGGTTGATCAGCCTTACAAGGCCCACAGCTGGCGCCATTTCCAGAACGCCGGCAAGGGCGCCACCGCCGGCATCTGGGAAGCCGAAGCCCATGTGGAACGTGTCGATTGCGACTATGACGAGCTCTGTCACATTCTGGAGGGCAGCGTAAGGCTGACCGACATGGCCGGGCAGTCGCGCACCTTCGGTCCGGGCCAGAGCTTCGTCGTGGCGACCGGTTTCAAGGGCACCTGGGAGAACCTGACGCCCGTCAGGAAGGTCTTCTTCATCCTGTCATAGCTGTCTGCGGCAAACCGCACTTCCCAACCGAGCAGGCCCTGCGCACCATGGGCTTCGATCCCTCGGCGCTCAATATCGCGCTGGTCTTACCATCAAACGAAGCGGTGCTGTCAGCTGTGCTGGCGGGCCGTTGCGCCGGCGTCATGTCGCGCAGCGCAGCCGATCCTCATGTGGCTACTGGTTGGCTTGCCGTGTTTCCCGTGAGCCTACCGCCACGGGCGTTCATCGCCATCCGCCACAAGGAGCGGCATGGCGGGTAGGGTTTGAAAAAGCTTCTCGACATCTGCCTGGAGCCGGACTAGCGCGTCTCGCCGCTATGCGGGGGCTGGCCCAGTTGATTGCTCCGGCCCCTGAAGGCGGCTCGCAATCTGCCAGCGCGCCATGCCAGCACGGCCCAGCTTGTCGCAATCCTTGGCGCAACCAAGCGGCGCCAGCCGATGGCTTTCCGGGGTCCAGAAGACGCGGCCTGGAGCGCCAGGCCACCGTCGCCACCGCTCCGCGCCTCGGCGAGAAAAATCGCCCAAAGAGGTTCCATCTTGCCGCCTCCAATCGTAGCCGGGTTTATTCCAAGCGTCACGAGATTCATCGTGCTGCCTTCCTAGAAACCTGTCTCAGGACGGAGCTTTCTGCCATCCAGAAACCTTGAGAAACCGAACGGCGCCGGGTCAACGAATGGCGCCTGTCCGGAAGCGATCTGTGCGGTCAATTTGCCCGCTCCAGGACCAATTCCAAAACCATGGCCGGAATATCCGGAAGACAGGATGAGGCCAGGCACGCTGTCAATCTCGGAGATTGCCGGGACAAGATCGGGGGTGGCGTCGATCATGCCTGCCCAACTGGCGATCGTCGGCACTGACCGGAAGGCCGGAAACGATTGTTCGAGATTACGGCGCGCGGCCTTCACTTCTTTCTCTGATGGTTCGGGATCAAGTGTTCGCACCTTCTCGAAAGGCGAGGTTTCGTCCAATGCCCATTTGCGGGTTAAACGCCACTCGTCGAGGAACGCCGAGTTGAGCCGCGTCGACATGCCCAGCCACTCCTGCTTCAGCAGGGGGATAAAATCGGCGAAGAATCGGAAGCTGTCCGGGACTATGTCGGCAGCGACCATGCCATTGGAAACCGTGTAGCCGCCGTCCAGTCGCTTGCGCAGCGCAAGGCCAGGTCCCCATGCTGCGGTGCCAGGACCCTGGTCGGTCCACGCTGTCCGCAGCACGGTGGCCACCACCTTGAGCTGTGGGAAGCGGACGCCGGACGCCGAAACGAACAAGCTAGACCAAGCGCCACCTGCGAGCACGACACGGCTGGCGCGAATGCGGCCACGTTCGGTCACAACGCCCGCAACACGTCCTGCCTGCATATCCAGACCACGCACAGCGCAACGTTGCAGAATCGTTGCGCCAAGCCTGCGGGCTGCCCGGGCGATGGCCGGCGTGGCGTGGCTTGGCTCGGCCACCCCGTCACTGGGCGTGTACAATGCGCCTGCCCAGTTTTCGGCCGCTCCCGTGAGCACTTCGTTGACCTTCGACCCGCGCAGCATAACCGACGCAATGCCGTTTTCACGCGCATGGGGCAGCCACGCCTCACGCTTTGCATAGGCCTGCTCATCTGGACAGATATAGAGGGTGCCGGTCTGGCGGAATCCTGTCTCATCATTCAAGCGCTGGTTTAGGGTGCGCCAGATCGACAAGCTCTCCACCATGAGCGGAATCTCGCGCGGATCGCGACCCATCGAACGGCACCAGCCCCAATTGCGGCTGGACTGCTCGCCGGCGATGATGCCCTTCTCGCACAACACGACGCGCTGGCCGCTCTCGGCGAGGAAATAGGCGGTCGAGACACCGACGATACCGCCCCCGATCACGACAACGTCGGCTTCCCAAGGGAGGACAAAATCGTCGCTGATCGGTTCGACTGCAACAGGCATTACGCGACCTCTAGCGGTGCGTCGCCACTGCCAACCAGCATCTCAACGCCAGTTTCGGTCAGCGCATAGGTGCCACCCAGGATGACGCCAAGGCCTTCGTCGGGGAATTGCAGGTAGGCATGCAGCACAAAGACCATGCCGTTTTCCAGACGTTGGTCCGGACCCCGGCTGATCTGCAACGGCTCAAGCCAGATGGGTGGGTAAGCAACACCGATACCATAGCCGAAACGCATCACGGCCGCATTTTCCATGCCAGCGGCACGCACCGGCTCCAGCGAGGCTTCCTCGATATCACCGACGTGCGCGCCCGGCGCAATGGCAGCCGTGCCGGCCGCAAGGCTTCGGCGGGCGACTTCGTAGACCGCGCGCGCCCGCTGATCTGGCTCGCCCGCCGCCATGGTGTGAATTGCCGTGGCATGATAGCGGGCCGAGACACCGGCGAACTCGGCGTGGACGAGATCGCCCTTGGCAATCAAGCGCGCCCGCGGCGTGGCGTGTCCGCCGGCCGACCGCTCGCCACCCGCCAGTTCGGTGGGGATCGACCAATAATCGCTGCCCGATACGCGCACGGCGTTTTCTATCTCGGCAGCGAGCGCGATCTCGCTCATGCCGGGGCGCAGCGTCCGGCGCATCGCCTCCAGGCCGCTCCTGGCGTGGCCGGCGGCCTCGCGCAGATAAGCCAACTCAGCCGGCGATTTGATAAGGCGCGGCAGTCCCATCATCGCAGTGGCGTCGACGATCTCGGCCGGCGCCAGCGCATCGGCGAGCGCTAGCCCGAGCGCATGCGGCAGGGCATAGGTCTGGGTTTCAATCGCGACCTTGCCGCCGCTCAGACCCTTTTCCCGCGCGACCGAGGCGATGGTCTGGCTGACATTGTCGAACATCAGGCGATAGGGCCGGATATCGCGGACCCAGGTGCTCTCATAGGCGAGCGACAGATCCGTGTCGCGCAGCACGATGGTGGGCTCATCATCGTCGGCGGTGAAGATGAGCGCCTGCGGGCTGTTGACGCTGACCCAGGAGTCGTAGCCGCCGTAGTAGTACAGCGATTCTGGCGCCATGCTGATCGCATAGTCGATACCGCGAGCCTTCATCAATGCACGCACCCGCTGCAGGCGGGTTCGGTGTTCGGCCTGCGTGAACGCCGCAAACTTTGCTCTCATGGTCATGCTCCCTTTTCACTGAACAGCATCAGGCGGTCCGGCTCGAAACTGACGCTGACGCGGCCGCCCTCCTCGACTGGTGGCGGCTCGCCGCGCCCTTCGGCTCGCCACATGGTGCCGCCCGCAAGTTCGAGGTCGATACGGTGCCAGCTGCCGCAGAAGATCTTGGCGCGCACCGTCGCGCCGATCTCATTGATCGCGCCTGACGGTTCGCCGGCACGCAGCAGCAGGTGTTCGGGACGCAGCGCGCAAACGGCTTTTCCTTGAGCGGCTTTGTGGTCACGCGCGCACAGCAGCGGCCCCAGCGGTCCGTCAATGCGCGTCTGGCCCGTGGCGACACTGGTCACTTCGCAGGCCGCCTCGTTGAGGTCGCCGACAAAGCGCGCGACATGGAGGTCGTCCGGCGAGCGATAGAGGTCTGCTGGCGGCGCCATCTGGCGGATGATGCCATTGGTCATGACCGCGACCTGGGTGGACATGGTGAATGCTTCTTCTTGGTCGTGGGTGACGTAGACCATTGTGATGCTGCTGCGGCGCTGAAGACTGCGCAGCTCGACAGCCAATTGCTGGCGCAAATGCCGGTCAAGCGCGCCAAGCGGCTCATCGAGCAGCAACATGCCGGGCCGGAACACCAGCGCCCGCGCCAGCGCGACGCGCTGCTGTTGGCCGCCAGAAAGCTGGCCAGGATAGCGGCCGCCCAGGCCCTTGAGCCCGACCAGCTCCAAGGTCTCGTTGACCCGCCGCGCGGTTTCCTGCCTGGCGGTGCTGCGCACCGACAGCGAAAAGGCGACGTTTTCGGCGACCGTCATGTGCGGGAACAACGCATAGTTCTGAAACACGAAGCCGATGTCGCGGCGTTCCGGCGGCAATCCGGTTATGTCACGCTCACCGACACGGATGCGGCCCTGGCTCGGCGATATCAACCCGCCGATGATGCGCAAGAGGGTTGTCTTGCCCGAGCCACTGGCGCCGAGCAGCGTCAGGAACTCTCCGCCGGCAATGCGCGTCGAGACGTCGTTGAGCACTGTCAGGTTGCCGTAGCGATGACTGATATTGTCGATCGACAAGGCGCTGCCGCGGCCAGGTGCTGAACTATCCATTGCTGCCTCAGCCCCCCGCGATCAGGCGGCGGGTTCGCGCGACCGCCAATGTTGCGTATGCCAGGCCGCCGATCAGCACGACCGCCATCAGCATCGTGGAGACGGCCGCGACCGTCGGCGTGACCTCGGTCTGGATGTGATTGAAGACATGCACCGGCAGCGTCGTGCGTCCGGTCGACAAAAACAGCGCCACGACGGGCTCGTCCCAGGAGGTGACAAAGGCAAAGATGGCCGCCACGACCAAGCTCGGCGCGATCATCGGGGCTGTCACGGACAGGAAGGCACGCACCTGAGAAGCGCCAAGTGTGCGCGCTGCCTGCTCGATTTCGGTGCCGCTGCTGCGCAAGGCGTTGCTGACGATCAACACGGTGACCGGCAAGGCCAGCAGCGTGTGGCCGGTCACGTAGCCGGCGACCGTTCCGACCAGATGCAGCCGGTTGGCCAGGTCGAAAAGCGCAATGGCGATCAGGATCACCGGGACGATGAGAGGCGCCAGAAAGAGCGCGGCGATGACGCGGCCGAAGGGAAGGTTGCCGCGCACGATTCCGATCGCGGTGAGCAGACCGAGGGCGGACGCGGTTATGGCTGTCAGCGCCGCGACCTTCAGGCTGAGCCATGCCGAGGCCAGCCAGTCCGGATCATGGAAAAAATCCGCATACCAGCGGCTGGAAAACCCTTTCGGCGGAAAAGTAAGGTAGGTCGTCGACGTGACGGAGAGCATGACTACGATCGCCAACGGCGCCAGTAGGAAGACGAACACGACAACGGTGATGAGCAGGCTGAAGCCAATCGGCCAGTTGAGTTGCAAGCGCTCGGTCCTCGATACGCCCTTTTGGCTGCCACCGCCGAGGATGACCGCGTCGTCTCTGGCGACGGTGCGGCTGAAGCCATAAAACAGCACCAGGGTGATCGCTAAAAGCGCCGTGCCCATGGCGCTGGCGTTGCCCCAGCGCGCGATGTTGACCTGCTGCTGGATGTAGGTCGAAACCGTCAGGTCCGCACCGCCGCCAAGGATTGCCGGGGTCAGGAAGAAGCCCAGGCTGATGACGAAGACCATGGTGGAGCCGACCATGACGCCGGGGCGGGTCAGCGGCATGAAGATGCGCAGCAAGGCCTGCCTCAAGCTGGCGCCCAACGTGCGCGCAGCGTTGATCAGCTCGCCATCGATGCCGATCATGGTCGCGTAAAGCACGGCGATCATGTAGGGCAGCAGATAGTAGACCATGCCGATGACCGTGGCGGTGGTCGTGTACATCAAGCCAAACAACGGCAGGATCTGCGTGAAGGCGAAAAGCCTGACCAGGATCGAAGTCCAAAACGGGAAGAGCGCCAGCAGCAAGAGGGCGCTTGCCCAACGCTTTGGCAGACGCGACATGAAGAAGCAGACCGGATAGGCCAACAGCAGCGTCGCCGCGGTTGCCGCGATCGCGACCAGAAAGGTGTTTTGCAAGATGACCCGGTAGAGCGGATCGGCAACCAGGTCGGCATAGTTTGCCAAGGCAAAACGCGGCGCGGCGAAGGACAGGCGTCCGTCCGGATCGAAGCTGCGCAAGAGCACGCCGCTCAGAGGGAACAGGAATGTCGCCGTCAGAAAAAGCAGGCCAGGCAGGACCAGCAGCGCGGCCCTGTTGGGTCTGTGGCGCATGTCGCCTCTCTTGCCGTGCCCGCTAAGGTCATAGGCTCTGGAAAGATGAAGGGAATGGCGGCCGGCCGGTGGCCCGCCGCCGAGAGCTGTCAGGCCCTATTGTGCGATGTTGCCGCTGACGACCCAAGAGTTGAACTGCTTGAGGATGCCGTCGATGTTATCCATGTAGTACTGATCGCCCTCGCGGATGGCGTCGCTGGTGTTGCCGCCGGCCAGGACCCAAGGCTTGACGTCATCGGGTATGGCGACCTGATCTTTCAACGGCATCAGCACGTAGGCAGTTTTCGCCACGAATTTCTCCTGCGCTGCGCGGTCTTCTATCATCAGCTTCAGGAACGCCTGTGCGGCCTTCTCGTTCTTTACGCCCTTGGGGATGGTGACCGGCGTATAGTCCCAGATGGCGTGGCCCCAGGCGATGGCAAATGGAGCATTGTTCGCGCGGATGGCGTCGGATACCGGGCCGTTCCAGACCAGGGCAACGTCGCAAGCGCCCGACATCAACTGCTGGACACCTTGCGATCCCGAACTCCACCAGACAATGTCGTCACGAATCTTGTTGAGCGAGGCGAGTGCGCGCTGAACGTCGAGCGGATAAAGCTTGTCGGCAGGCACGCCGTCGGCGAGCAGTGCGGCTTCCATCGTGCCACCGAATTGCGGGTATTTGTAGAGACAGCGCTTTCCCGGGAAGGAGGCCGTGTCAAAGATATCCTCAATGGCCTTGGGATGCTTGCCGCCAACAGGCCACTTGGCCGTGTTCCAGGCAACCACGGCCGCGTAGGGATAACCGTAGATGGCGGTGTCATCGTAGGTTCCGTCCTGCAACTGACCGACCGGCACGATGGCCTTGTCGATCTTGAGCAACAGGTCGGCCTTCTGAGCAAGGCGAAGATCGCTCATGGTCGAAAAGGCGACGATCTGCCATGGGACATCGCCGCTTTGCTGCGCCGCCTCCAGCTTGGCCACACCGCAGCAGAATGTGTCGAAACTCATGTTGACGCCGGTCTTGCCGGCAAAATCAGTGCCGACGGTATCCATGATGCCGCCCTTGAGCGTGCCGCTGTGACCGGCGCCGTTGAACAGGAAATCCTGGCCTGAATAGCCGCCAAAGACGTCCTCACCGGCAAACGCGGCGGGCGTGGCGCTTGCAAGCGCGGCCGAAACCGCGACCGCGCCGAGGCAGTTACGAATGATGCGTTTTGTCGACATGGTACCCCTCCAATGCAAAGGACGCGACGCGATGGTCCGCGTTAAGCGCCGGCTTCGTTGCAGCGCGCAGTTTCTTGCTTGTTATATGCGCCGTCAGCACTCTAGGCGATATGGTCATACTGTCAAACGATTTTTACATATCGCTGTGCGATATGCATAGACCATATTGGAATTGCGGGCATTCGTCGCTACTAGTGATGCCTGTCAAGCGTGGAAGCAGGAGGTGGCTGATGTCGGATCAAGCGATAGATCGCGCAGGCGAGCACGAAGGTGCGGCCGAGTCGCCCCTGTTCAACCAGTCGCTGGCCAAGGCCTTTGCAGTGCTGGAGGCCTTTGGCGTGGACCGGCGCGCGATGAACCTGCCTGAGCTGGCGTCCATCACCGGCCTCAGCAAGGGCGCCGTCCAGCGGCTGACCTATTCGCTGGAGAGCCTGGGCTACCTTCGCAAGGACGCCCAGTCCAAGAAATATTCGCTCACGCCGCGAACGCTTGGGCTTGGCATGCGCTACATTACAAGCAGCACCCTTGTTGAAAGCGCTCGCCCCTATCTGCTCGATCTGAACATCAAGTGCGGCGAGACGGTAAACCTGTCGGAACCCTATGGCACCGACATGATCTTCACCGTCAGCTATCCAGGGCGCCAGCAGATTTCTGTGCAGTTGCCTGTTGGCGGCTGTTATCCGATCCACTGCACGGCGGCCGGTCGTGCCCTGCTTTCGGGCCTGCCGAGGTCAAAGGCCGAAGAGATCATCGGGCGTTCCGAAATCCACAGCTATACGCCCGCGACGATAACCGAGAGGGCAAAGATCATCGCTCTGGTTGACGAGGCCCGCCACACCGGCTTTGCCTTTGCTCTCGGCGAATTCTTCCGCGGCGATATCAACATCGCCGCACCGATCCTGGGTGTCGATGGCCAGGCGATCGCGGCCGTCGGCGTTTCGGTGCCGGTCACGCGCTGGACATTTGAGGACGCGTGCGCGCAAATCGCGCCGCAAGTGTCGGAGGTCTCGCAAACGATCTCGTCCCTCTTTTCGCCCCGGCGGCCGGTCAGCTCGCCATCGCGCTAGGCGGCAAAAATCGGCAGTCGGCTCTTTCATCGTCCGATACGAAAAAGACCCGGCGATGGGTGGAGACAAGGCCGGGCCTGAATTGATTGCATGCGGGCCGGTCAACGGGCCGACGAGCTGAGGCCCGGCGCCGGACCTCTCTTTTCTAGATGCTGGCGATCAGACGCCATCGATCCCGACCACCGAACGGTGCGCTTGCTGGCCAGGAACGCGACCGTAAGGTGGCCGCGGCCCCAAAAGAGTCCGCTCTTGGGCAACACCGAGATCAATTTCAACGTCCGACGTGCGGCGCAAAGCTGCCGACCGACTCTGCCTCTTGCGCATGACAAGCTAAATCAAGGTCGGGCAGGTCCGAATACGCCACGCTGCCTGGCGTGCATCACATCTGTGAACAGGCAGTAAGCACCCCGCTTTCCCCTTCCGCCCACGTTTCGCGGCGGGTTATCCCTTTCAACTTCGATTGCTGCGATGGAAATCAAACGCGCGGTCGGTGCCTGTGGAGTACATAATTGCCTCAAGCCCAGAATGTGGCGATTTGAGAGCACTGACACACAATCAGGAGGTCATTGGTTGCCAGCTGCTTTCGATCCGGACTGCACGCCCTTAAAGACCGACAGTGAGGATACTTGATCCAGCATGGAGCACATATTGTTTGGACTGTCGAAATTGAAGCCTTGGCATTTCTGGTCAGCCGCACAGGCCAACACGCAATTGGCGTAGCTACCTGGCTCATTCGAGTATGAATCTCCAACGACAACAGTGTTCTTATAAAAGACGAGACTTGACAGCTGGACTTTGCTGGCGACCGAAGCTTTTGCCGCCGCAGCGGCATCTGGAGCCCTCACCAAGATCGACGCATCGCCTTTCATAAAGCAGGCGGAATGTTTCTTGTCATAGGTGATGGCCTGACATTGATCATCACCTTCGCACCTCGTCTGGCATTGGTCGAACGAGCGTTCATGAGCGGCATCCCTGGAAGATCAAACCCCATCGCGTCGCAGCCATCCTGCACAATCAGCTTTTTGGCAGCCTCGGCCCGACCAGCCGGTAGCTGATACTCGGCAGCGCTGAAGGTTTTGCCATCAAGCCAGGCACACTTCGAAGCGAGCTCGATTGCGGAACTGTCATTCAACCCAATGGACGCAAGAGTCGCAGGTGACGCAATGGGCGCCTCGGGCACAGCGGTCGGTGTTGATCTGGTCACCAGGTCAGCGTTCACATCGACACCATTCATGAGCCGACGGGTATAGCACCACGCCCGATCCCAAGTCGGGTCGTTCTCTTCGGTGAAATAATGCCCGGACCTGAGTGTCCAGTGTGCGCCCTCAAAATCGATTTCCCTCGTTAGGAACTTATTGAAATCCACCGTTGTCTTGTCATTGCCGTCCGCCACTGGACCTGGCGAAGGATTGGTAGGCCTTGCTTCCGGTATCGGAGCGGGTCGGTCCGAATTGGGTTGGTGCGTCGTTTCGGACGGTTCGATCCTGTCTGTGCGCTTGTCCAGCGGCAGCGGCTTCTCCACCACGATAGATGGCAGCTTGGCTTCTCTGTCGAAGAACAGGGCAGCACCATAGCCAATGCCGACTGCAGCAACCGCCACAGCCAAACCCGTCATTATCCTGCGAAACGCATTTGCGCGGGCCATCCTGTCAAGTGCTCCGTCCCCTTCCCCGGGACAGTTTTCGGATTTCCCGTCTTCATCAGGGCTGCGCGCAGGCTGAGTTTGCAATCTGAGTTGTAGATCCGGTAGCACGAAGCACATGTCCTGACGAAACGCACTGCAGGCATATGGCCCCTGACCGCAGCGCCGACCAGCGTAAGATCATCCATGTCGACATGGATGCGTTCTACGCGTCGGTCGAACAGCGCGACAATCCGGACCTGCGCGGCAGGCCGCTTGCCGTTGGCGGGGCCGCCGCGCGCGGCGTGGTGGCTGCCGCAAGCTACGAGGCTCGCGCCTTCGGCGTTCGCTCCGCGATGCCGTCCGTCACGGCAAAGCGCAAATGCCCCGAGCTGGTCTTCGTGCCGCCCCGCTTCGACGTCTACCGGTCCGTCTCGGCCCAGATCCGCGAGGTGTTCGCCGAACACACCGATCTCATCGAACCGCTCTCGCTCGACGAGGCCTATCTCGACGTGACGCAGAACAGGCTCAACATTTCGTCTGCCACGATGATCGCCGAGATGATCAGGGCGAAGATCGTGCTTGTGACCGGTCTCACCGCTTCCGCCGGCATCTCATACAACAAATTCCTTGCCAAGATGGCGTCCGACCAGAACAAGCCAAACGGCCAGTTCGTCATCACGCCCCGCCATGGCCCGGCCTTCGTGGAGACGTTGCCAGTCAAGAAATTCATGGCGTGGGGCCCTCGACGGCCGCCAAGATGGAGGCGCTGGGCATTAAGACCGGCGCCGATCTCAAGGACCGCTCGCTTGCCTTCCTGCAGCAGCATTTCGGCAAGTCAGGGCTCTGGTACTATCAGATCGCGCGCGCCATCGACGAACGCGCGGTCGAGCCGGATCGGCCGCGCAAATCGATCGGCGCCGAGGATACCTTCGCAGCCGACATCTTGGAGCTCGCTGCAGCAATCGCCGAACTCAAGCAGCTGACAGCCAAGGTCTGGGGATACTGTGAAGGCAAGGGCATCCGGGCCCGGACGATCACACTGAAGGTCAAATTTGCCGATTTCCAGCAGATCACGCGCAGTCGCACCGTGTCGGTGCCAATCGAGTTCTCTGACTTCGAACCTCTCGCAGCCGATCTCCTGAGGTCGGTGTTTCCGGTACAGAAGGGAATCCGGCTGTTGGGCATCACGCTTTCGTCGCTAAGCGATGTGTGGCCGCCGGAACAACGGCAACTTCGGTTCGAACTTTAGGATGTCGCGCAAATCTGTCCCGGCTCTGCGGATCAACCCGCGTGGGGATCGATTTCGCGAGTTATCTGGAAGGTTTCGACGTCATGCTTGTCGGGGGGCTTGGCCGTGCGAAGCAAAGGGGAAGGCACATGGCCACGTCCTCCGAAGGACATCAGGCGGCCTCGCCTTCTTCTGCGGCCTCCGGCTGAAGGCCATGCAGGAAAGCCACGGCGCGCTGCGCATGGGCCGCGGCCGAGAAGATTGCGCGCTTGTCGTCGGCGAGGACTTTCAACCACGAGCCGAGATAACTCGCATGGTCCGGCCGGGGCTCGAGTTCGGGCGCGATACCAAGATCGGCGCAGAGGAAGCAGCTTCCGAGCTCGGCAATCAGTTCCTCGCGCGCTCGCTCGCTGCGATCCTTCGCGTAGCGGCTAAGGTCGCGGTTAACGCGATGCGGCGCCGACGTCCAATGGGTGACCTCGTGACTGAGCGTGGCAACGTATGACGCGGCGTCCCGGAACGTCTGGAATGGCGGCATCTGGATGTGGTCCGTCACCGGGGCAAAGTAGGCGCGATCCCCGCCGTGCCGGATTACCGCCCCAGTATTGGCAAAGAACCGGTCGGCATGCTCGATCCGGGCGATCGGATCGCGCACCGGCTCCGCCTGCCGTCGATAAAACTGGTCCGGCAGGCCATCGATTTGCGCAATGTTGAAAACGGAATACGCCTTGAGGAACGGGATCTCGCGGTCGATTTCCTCGCCCTGAGTGTCCGTCTCCGTCCTGGTGAAACGGCTGGCGAAGACCACCACAGAGCCCGTCTCGCCCTTGCGAACCCCGCCGCCAAGTTCCAGCGCCTGCTTGAATGTCATCCACATCGGGCTGGAAAAGCCGCGGGCGACAGCCTCCGACCAAAGCAGCAGCACATTCATGCCGTTATAGGGCAGACCATTATGCCTGAGCGGCCGGGTGACGCGGCCGGAGGCATTGCTCGATTGCCACGGCTGCATCCAAGGACGGATGCCCTTCTCCAGCTCGGCTACGATGCGGTCGGTGATGCGCGCATAGATATCGATGCGATCTGCATTTTCTTTCCTGGTCATTTCATGAACCTCCAGTTGGAGGCCGCGCCGATCGCGGCCCCGTGACGGGGTCCGCTTAGGCGGAGCAGGAATGCCGGCCGCGCACCCGACCGGGGACCCGTCGTGCTTGCACGATGGGATGGTCATGGGCCGCAGCGACAGCGGAGGACGGCGAAGCCGTTGCGCTGACTGCCTGGCTCCGCCAGGACCTCGGGCCAGAACGGGGCGCGAGCGGACGTCAGAAAACAGAAAGGCGGCGCTGGGCGCCGCCTGAATGCCGTGGAGATAAGGCCGGTTCAATGAACCGACCGGCCCCCGCTATAGGGATCGTATTCGAAGAGGATTTCGACATCGGCGTTGTCGAGCTCAGAGGCGGGCATGACGCCAAATTCGTTGTCGACCTGGAAGAGGATAACCGGGACCATGAGAGTGCGGGCGAGGGACCAGGCGGCCTTTTGGGCGAGTATGAGATCGTGGGACATCTAAGGGCTCCATCTTGGAGCGGGCCAATTCCCGCTCGATGGCTCCGTCAATGTGCGGAGGCGGGCGCGATCACCCGAAGGCGTCAGCCGAGCGGCCGCAGCGTGCTAGCGGACCCCTTGCGGGTTGATCGGGGAAGATCCGCAGCCGCACCAAGAAAGCCATCACGAGAGAGCGGGGATTGAGCCGTGAAGGAGCCCAGGGTGCCGATCGGGCCGAGGCTGGCGAAAGGAGCAGGCATCGGCGGCCCTCCCCTCAGCGGTCGCGCGCCGGAAGCGACATGCAAACCCCGGTGCAAAGTCGCGCACATGAAATCGCTAGAGCGAGAGATTGTCGTTGTCGAGTTGGTTGCCACGGGCGGAAAGTTGGGAGACGATGCAGCCGTAATGCCCGAGCGCACCGGATGGCAGCAGGTCGTCTCTCCTCGTGCGCCAGGAGCGGCACTCGCGACGTTCACTTGGCGATGATCGAAAGCGGCATGTTCGGCCCATGAAAATCGGCTAGGCCCTTCGCAGTTGATGCGACGGACGGATGAGCCGGACGTGCTCATGGAAGGAGGGCGGGACCGGAGCCCCGCCCTCGACGTTCACCCGAGAGCTGCCATCTGCAGTTCGGCCGCCTTGCGGTCGACGGATTGGCCGGGGTTTTCGACTGGACGCTCGAAGGGCTTCCAGACCTCTCCTACAACCTGCTCGTAGGCGGCGATCGCCCCCTCCGCGGCCATGCGCAGCGCATGGGCCTGTAGTGCCATATCGGCGGCGAACTCACGCTTGCGCTGGGCAGCGCTGTCGAAGCCGACCGGTCCACCGACGTCTTCGTTCCGATCGTCGCAGGCCGACTTGGCCGTCGCGTCCCGTGCTTCGGAGACCGCCCGGCTGTAGAACTGGCCGGCCCCGTAGGCGGAGCCGACAAAGGCACCGACGACGCGTTGCAGGTGTATCTGCATGGCGCGTTCGCCCAGCCCCTCGTCGAGCGCCGCGGCCGTGTCCACGATGAGCTTTTCGTGCAAGTCGCGAATGCCGTCGCTGTCGAGCACCGGGAGGCCAAAACTCTCCGAGACGAGCGAGCACTGTGCGGCGTCGGGGCACACGAGGCGGACCATTTGGAAGGTAGTGCCCTTGCGCAACGGAGCGACGCGGGCGGTTGCGCGGGAATTGGCGGCTTTCTTGGTCATTGGCATGTCCTTTCTTCTGGTTCTCGAGGCCAGGACCGGCTCCGTGCCGGCCCTTTCTCGGGCGCGGACCAAAAGAACCGGCGGAAAGACGGGCGCTTCAGGGTCCGGGCGGACCGAGACGAGCATGGAAGGTCTGCGGCCAAGCAGGGCTTTCTTCAGCCCTCGCGCGGGACGCGGGCCCGCCATGTCGAGACCGGACCGATCCGGCCGCCCCGCGGCGCGGAACGCGGCCTTGAAGCGGACGGCCGCCGGTTCAGGACCGCATGAAGCCCGAGTGAGGACCGGCACGGGCCTCGACTTCGACATTGGAACCGAAGGACAGGTGATCATGGCCACCTGCCGATTCATCGACCGGAGGTGGCTCGACATGTACACCACGGTCACCCCATGACGGCCTTGGGCCTACGCCGGAGGTACCGTTATCGGCAGCGCTCGCTGTCGCGGCCGTACACCTGCTGCCGCCAGGCGAACCTGGCGGCGGCAGAGCGATCAAAAGGAGGCGAGGTCTATTCGGCGGCCTCGCGGTAGCCTTCCTCGAGCCCGCCTTTCTCGGAAGGATGGTCCTCTCCACTCAGGCCGTCGACCTCAGGCCCAACGTCGTCATCGGCCTCGGGGACGGTGCTCTTGGACAGCCACTCCGTCAGGCTTGCCGCATCGGGAGCGAACAGCGCAGCCGGGTGGACGAAGTGCCCTTCCTTGAAGTGCTCGACGAGCGCGGCCCGCGTGTCCTTTACGCGGGCCCGCGGCAGAACCGGCGTGTCGGCGCACGAGCCCTCGATCGCTGGACGCGACAGACAGGAAAGGAAGTCCTCGGTGCCCATATTGGCGAGGAAGCTGTCTGCCCCGATCGCGCCGCCTGCGACGAGCGCCACCACGCCCGACTTGCTCATGCCCTCGCGGCAGGAGAGCGCATCGATGAGGACACCCCGGGCTGCGATGCGCAAAGTCTCGGCGTTGAAGGCGAACTTGCCCTCGGCATCGAAGAGGGTGGCGGCGTGCCGAGGCATGCGGCGAGCGACCCCATGATCGCCGCCGGCACCGGAATCGACGCGCACGTTCTGGCCAGCGAAGGCGAGAACGAGCAACGCCAACAGCGTGTCGTCCTCGATCGGCGCCCGCGACAGCGCCTCATGGAGAGCATCGGTGCGCAGGTCGCCGATCATCTCGATACCCTTACGGGTCACATCGGGACGCGACTTCGGCATGACGACCGCCTCGGCGGCTTCCGTCGCGTTGGCCTTCTTCTTGGCCTCGGGCAGACGGAAGTGGACCGTCTTCACCTTCCCCTCGCGATCGAGATACATCGCGGCGTGATCCGACTTCTTCGGCGTGCCATAGACGCGTTCCGCCTTTGGCGGGAGCTTCACCTCGCCATAGGCGTTCGGTTCGGTGATGACGCCCTTCTTGGGCAGGTTCTGCGTCATCCACTCCTGCTGGGCACCGAGGAAAGCGTCGACCTCGGTGGTGTACCGGCTGTCCTGGTCGGCCGGTGCGAACAGATCCTCCACCCAGGCGATGCCGTAGGCCTCGCGCAGCTCGTCGCCAAAGCTTGCGTCGCGCGCGTACATGCGTCGCTTGGTGAGACCGTTGGCGATGCTCCACCACGACACCTGCGGATCGCCCCTGTTGGGCTTCTTGGCCTTCCAGACCTCCTTCTGCTCCTCGAGCGAAGCGGCCGCGATAGTGCGGAGCTGCTGCTCGTTCGGCATATCGCCCTTGGCCATTGCGTCGAGCATCGCCGGCAGCACATTGGCGAGCAGGCGCAGCTTCTTGATCTGGCGCACCGACTGCGCAAGGGCGATCGCAATGGACTCTTCGGTCCAGTTCAGCGCGACGAGACGCTCGATGGCACGCCACAGATCGACCGGGTTGAGCTGCTCGTGCGTGATCGAGGTGGCCAGCGAGCGCATCGCACCGCCATCCTCGGCTCGAGGCACGACCAGAACGGCGATCTCTTCGAGACCTGCAGCGACCGCCTGCTTCGCGCGCCGATGACCCTGATCGATGACGAAGCCATTGCCGCCATCGCCTTTAGCGAAGACGATCGGCGGCTCGACGACGCCGATCGCCTTGATCGTCGCCTGCAGCAGGGCGTCGGCCTGCGGGCTGGACTTGGAGCGGCGCGCCTTGTCAGGATTTTCCTTGAGCGAGCGCGGATCGACAAACTTCAGTTCCATGGGAATGCTCCTTGAAGGGTTACGGACAGGCCCGTCGCCGGTCCTTTCTCGTCTTCTTTCCGAAGACATCCCCCGGCCCGCGGAGCGGGCGGGACGGGGCAATTGCGCCGGAGCATCCCTGCCCGGCTGGCCAAGCGGGGCTTCTTCAGCCCTGCGCAGGATGACGGGCCGGGATTGCGACCGGCGCGATTGAGCGTCAGCGTCGGCGGACCACCCGATCCGCGAGCGGTCTTCCTTGCTTTCTCGCTTCCCAGCTCGTTCGGGAAGGCCCTCCACCGAGCCGGCGAAGGCGGCTCTAAACGTGGGGGCAGGTTACGCCGCCTGTACCCCATGCGGGGCGTACGCCGTCGATGTCCTGAGACAACGATCTTTCGATTTCGGAGAGCTGGCGGCGCTTGTCGGCCAACTCGCCCGAGAAGGCGAAGGTGCTGCCCTCGCGAGAGCGATAGGACGCGAGCCGCCGCTCGGCCTCCGCAAGCCGGTGGCATGCGCGCTCCTGTTCCTCCTCGAGATTGCCAAGGATATATTCGAGCTTTGCGATCGCGCCGAGCGGCGTGGTGGTGACAGGCAACCCGACTTCCGTCGCCGCGCCGGTGCGCAGCAACATGGCGACGTAGCGATAGCTGTCCTGGCCAAAGCGCTCGCCGCGATATTCGAGTTCGAACCCGCCGATCGCGGCGATGGTGCGGGTACCGGCATGCTGGAGCTGCACCAAGGTCAGGATACCGGTCATCAGGGCGCGGCCGGCGAGCTTGCGCTCGACGTATGTCGCGTTGCCCACGCTCATGCGGAACGCCGCGCCCGTCGTCAGAACCAGCCGCGCGAGGTCCTGGCCGATCTCCCCGATGCGACGTGTCGAGTGTTCGATGTCGCGCTCGGCGTCGCGAATCTGTCGGCGAATGGCGAACTGATCGTCCTGATGCGCGGACCGGAGCCGCTCGAGCCGGGCGATGTCGGCCTCGAGGCCGGCCTTCTGCATCAGGCGCGGGTCGCCCGAGGCAATCGCCTTGGCCATGGCGAACTGGTTGGCCTGCCCTTCGCCGAGGTCTTCGAGCCGGCGCACCGAGGTATCGCCCGAGAGTGCAGCGGCGATGAAGCGAGCCTTGCGCTCGTTGTTCTGCCACATCTGGGCGTCCATCGAGCCCTCGGTGGCATAGGCGAAGATGTCGACGATGTCGTGCTGATTGCCCTGCCGCAAGATGCGTCCCTCACGCTGCTCGATCTGCGAGGGTAGCCATGGCACGTCGAGATGATGCAGCGCCTTGAGCCGGAGCTGGGCATTGACGCCGGTGCCCATCGTGTCAGACGAGCCGATGAGAAAGCGGACTTTGCCCGCGCGGACGTCGCCGAACAGCCGCTGCTTGGCCTCCGACTTCTTGAAATCCTGCATGAAGGCGATTTCGGCCGCCGGCACGCCCATGCGCACCAGCTCGTCGCGGATCCAACGATAGGCCGAGAAGCCCCGGGTCCGCTCAACATTGAGCGTGCCGAGATCGGAAAAGATCATCTGCGCGGCGCCAGTCAGTTCGAACGGCTTGCCGTCCGGCCGGACATAGGCTGCGTCTGCGGTGTCCCGCCAGATGCGGTAGGCATTGGCGACCAAGTCGTTGAGCTTGTTATCCGGCTCATTGTCACTGTCTGGATCGACGAGGCGTAGGTCGATCGCGGCATGGCGACCATCGGTAATGACCGAGAGCAGGATATCGTCGCCGGGCTTGGGTGGCGCTTCTCGCTGTTCGATCGCCTTGATACGGGCGTCGAGGAGAGCCTGGTAGCGCTTGAATGCGATAGATGGTTTGGAGGTCCTGATCCTCCGCGTGCCGGTCGAGAGCGCTGGCACCTTGACATAGTCGCGCAGATCCTCGGGCGTGACCACATCCGCGAAGCTGCGGAACATGGCGATCAGCTCAGGGACATTGACGAAGGTGGCGAAGCGGGTGACCGGCTTGTATTTGCCGTTGGGCTGCAGCTCGAGCTCCGTAGTGACGTCGCCGAAGGTCGAAGCCCAGGCATCGAACTCGTGGAGGCCGCGCTCCGACAAAGCGGCGTAGCCGAGGTAGCGCTGCACCGAGAACATCTCGCCCAGCGTATTGGTGATCGGTGTGCCGGAGGCGAGGACGAGCGCCCGGCCCGGGTTCCTGGTCTCGATGAAGCGGGATTTTACATAAAGGTCCCAGGCACGCTGCGAGCCGTTTGGATCGATCCCCTTCAAGCTTGACATGTTCGTCGCGAAGCTGAGCTTCCTGAACTCCTGTGCCTCGTCGACGATGATCTGGTCGACGCCGATCTCGGCGATGGTGAGCAGGTCGTCCTTGCGGGTGGCGAGCGATTCCAGACGTTCCTTGAGGCCGTCCTTCAGCCGCTCTAGCCGCTTGCGCGACACGCGATCGCCCTTTTCGACCTTGGTGAGCAGGACCTCATAGAGCGCGAGCTCGTCCTGAATCATCTGCTGTTCGAACGAGGGCGCAACGCCGATGAAGCGGAAGGCCGAATGCGTGATGATGATGGCGTCCCAGTTCGCCATGGCTGCGCGGCTGAGGAAGCGGCGCCGCTTGTCCTTGGTGAAATTGGTCTCGTCGGCGACGAGGATGCGGGCCGTCGGATAGAGCGCCAGGAACTCGCGCGCGGCCTGCGCCAGGCAATGTCCTGGGACGACCATCATGGCCTTGGCGATAAGTCCGAGCCGCTTCTGCTCCATGACGGCGGCAGCCATGGTCATGGTCTTGCCGGCGCCGACGGCGTGCGCGAGATAGGTCGAACCGGCCGATATGATGCGCCAGATGCCGCGCTTCTGGTGTCCATAAAGAGCAACGGCGCCTGAGGCGCCCGCAAGTTGCAGATGGTCTCCGTTGAACCTTCGCGGGGCGATGTTGTTGAACCGGTCATTATAGACCCGCGCCAGCCGGTCGGCGCGGTCGGGATCGGACCAGATCCAGGTTTGGAAGGCCGTTTTGATCTTGGTGAGCTTCTCCTTGGCCGCCTCGCTGTCGACGACATTGAGCACGCGCCGTTCGCTGTCGCCGTCCTTCACGGTGTCGAAAATCTGCGGCATGCGGCTGTTGAGCGCGTCGCAGACGAGCTCACCGGCATGCCGGCGCTCGGTGCCCCATTCGGAGGTGCCGGACGCCATGTAGCCGAGCTGGCGTGCGTCGACGGTCCACGACGCCAGTTCCGGCATATGATGGATGCGGATCTCGGCGCCCATCGTCTTCCTGACGAAGGCGACCACATCGGCGGCCGGAATCCAGGGTGCGCCGAGACGCGCGGTAATGTCGGATGGGCCGACATCGGCGGGCTGGACAGCGACCAGGGCGCTAACGTTGCGCTCGAAGGCGGGATCGAGAGCCGCGGCGGCTTCAGCGGCCTTGAGCTTGCCGCGGACCTGGCCGGAGAGATAGTCGTCGGCGGTCCGCCAGGCGCCGCTCTCCGGATCGCGGTAGATGGCGTCGCCCAGATCGGCGATGACCATGTCGGGATCGACATGCAACAGCTCGGCGATGTGATCGATATCGACATGACCGCGCTCGTTCAGCACGACCGCAAGAGCGTCTGCTGGCGAATTGATGATCGGGGCCGCGGGCGGTGCGATCACCCGCTCGGTGAAGATCGGACCGGGCCGCGCCGTGTCCGTCTCGAGCTCGTAGTCCTCAATCGAGGCCACGAGCCAGCAATCGGGATCGTCAAGGAACGGGGCGAGGTTCGGGCGGCGATGCGTCTCGCGCACCTCGCCGGTCTCCGGGTCCTCGCTAGTCGAGACGACCGTTGTGTTGATCGGGCCGAAGGCACGGACGAAATTGGACCAGGCGATGCGCAGCTTCACCTGCGCCGGTCTCCACGGCCGGTCGAGCTCCTGTGCCTTGAGGACCTCGCGCACCGCGTCGCGGATCGGGATCAGCTTTCGGACGATGTGGGCGTGCTTGGCGGGCACGCCGTGGGCGGCTCGGCCCTTGCGCACGGTGATGGTTACGGGCGCGCCGTCGACCATCTGAGTTAGCGCGGTGTCGGGCGCGATGAAGTAGCTGCCCTCGCGCATGCCGCCGCGGTCGGCTCCGATGTCATCCCGCGCATCGCTGACGCAGGCGGCATCGGGATCGATTTTCTCAGGCTCGCCGTCATAGATAGCTTCCGGGAGAAGGGAGACCGCATCCGACAGCGCCTGTGCAAGATCGCCCCCCGGATGCGGAAGGCAGGTATACGTCTCGCCGAATGGTCCCGACGTCGCTGCGTGAGTGCCGAGCACGAAATCCGGTTGCCGGGCGAACCAGCGGTTGATGCGGATCGCGCCATCGTCGCCATCGGCAGGTCGGACCTCGTCGGTATCGAGCCACGACAGATCGCCTTCGGCCTCGCCGTGCCCTCGCTTGCGGAAGAAGAGGACGTCCACCACGACATCGGTGCCGGCGTCGGCCCGGAAGCTGCCCTCGGGCAGGCGGATGGCGGCGACGAGATCGGCGGTCCTGCCGATGTGCTCGCGTGCCGAACAATCCGTCTTGTCCATGGTGCCCGAGCTGGTGACGAACGCCGCGAGACCGCCGGGCTTCAACAGGTTGATCGAGCGGGCGATGCAGTAATCATGCAGGCGCAGCCCCATCGAACGATAGGCGCGATCCGAGCGGACGATACGGTCCGAGAAGGGTGGGTTGCCGATGGCAAGATCGAAGTCAGCCGGCAAGTCGGTGCGGGCGAAGTCGGCGTTGAGAATGCGTGCCCGTGGCTGAAGTAGCCTGGCAATTAGCGCGGTCACCGGATCGAGTTCGACGCCGGTGACGTATACCTGGTCGCGCAGCTTTGCCGGCACCAGGGCCACAAACAATCCCGTGCCGATACCGGGCTCAAGCACCCTGCCCCCACGCCAGCCGAGACGCATGAGGCCTGCCCACATCGCGCGGACGATGAACTCTGGCGTGAAGTGCGCATACTGCGTGCAGCGCGCGAGCGAGGCGTACTCGGTGCTCGACACCATCTCCTCGAGCTCGGCGCCCATCGCGTCCCAGCCGGCGCGGAAAGCATCGTCGCCCGGACGGCGAAACACGGAATTGGCGAGCTCGGAAGCGCCGAAGCCGGTGAAGCGGATCAGCCGCGCCTGTTCCTCGCGGGTCGCCGGCCGATTGGCCCTCCCGATTTCGGCGGCGAGCCGTATCGCATCGAGATTATCGCGGGCTCGCTGCTTCCAGCCACGGCCAAGACTGCGATCGGTCTCGAGGACGAAGTCGTTGCCATCCAACCCGGCCTCGGCCGCGCGGCGCGGCGAGTGGACTGGCGGGGATGCCGGCTGTGACTCCGGCACGGCGCGCGTCGCAGTCTCTTTAGCCTCGGGCTCGCCAGCGCCGAAGTCGTGGCCGAAGGCGGTGACCCCGAAACCGAGGCCGGACGGGAGCGTGGCGGTGTTGAACAGGTGGGGCGTGAATGGATCGTCGTTGGGCATCTGGAGAAATCCTCGTCGTGAAGGCGCGCGCGAGCCCCCGGCCGAGCGGGTCGGCCAGGCGATCGACGTCGCGGGTTGGGAAGTCAGCGGGTGATCAGCGAGAGCGCGATTTCGGTCTCGGTGAGTTCGACGTTGAGGTGAGTAGCCCGCAGGTTGCGGTCGAACAGCGGAAGCAGACGCTCGGCCTCGATGAGCTCGATGCCGTCATCGGCACCGAAGTGGCGGCGCTTGTAGTCCCACCAGTCAATGTCGCCCCTGGGGTGGCATTGCTCGGCATAGATGACGAGCGCGCGTGCCCCTTCGGCGAGCCTGCCGTTGGACATGATATAGACGCCCTCGTCGCCGACCAGCCACAGGCCCGGCCTCTCGCCCTCGCCGGGGCGGGTGCCATAGTAGGGATCGCGGAAGCCGCCATTGGCCGCCGAATCCTCGATTCCGCGCTCTATGATCTTGCGCACCGCTACGATCGGGAAGGTAAACATCGCCGCTCCCCTCACGCCGCTGCGCGGACGGGAAGGTGCCTGAGATGCACCGGGAGCTTGGCCGCGATCTCGTCATCGGTCAGGTCATCGAGCAACTTCTGCTCGGGCTTCCCAAGGCCATAGACGAGGATGGTGCGTTTGCCGTGATGCTCGGCTCCGAAGCGCTCCCCGGCGTAGCCGCGGTACTCGTCATGGGTCGCGCTCCAGACATGCTCGAGGCGCTCCGCACGCGTCATCGCCTTCACTGGCCAGGATTGGCGTTCGACGATGGCGTCGCGCATCTCGACCGGCGAGCGGGGCCGCGCGAGGTCGCAATAGGCAGGGAAGTAGCGCGTCTTGCCGTTGATGCGCAGTGTGTAGAAGACGCTGGTCAGGCTCTCGGTGAGGAACTCGCGCAGGGCGAACATCTCGCCGCGCATCCAGAGCGGCGGCAGCAGGTCGAGCATGTAATCGTGCTCGGCTCGCGCGATCTCGAACCACTCGCCGGCGAACAGGCCGCTGTCGTCATTCTCCCACCGATTGGGCCGCTGGGCGTGGCGATCGAAGAGGCGGAACATCTGCCGGCGATCGGCGACGCCGAAGTAGATCTTGCGGATGGCGGATTGGGTCATGGGGAGGCTCCTGGCCTTGTACGGGCCGGAGCGCGGTTCATCCCCTATGGATCACCATCTTCTTCGGCCCTTCTGGACCCCTCCCCCGCGGCCGCCTCTCCGCCCGGGCGGGTCAAGGGCCGGCGCGAGCCGGGCGAAGCTTCACCCTTGAGGCGACCGGCGGACATGCGGCAGCTCCCTCCTTCCGCCTCTCCTGCTTCCGCTTTCATTCTCAGATCGGCGTTCCAGTCGTCCGCCACAGGTCGAAGGCGATCGCCGTCGCAGCCAGCTTCCTCCCCCAGGCCGAGCAGGCGGTCGGCATAGATGTCGCCCTGTTTGTTGTTGTCGGTAGCCGCGACGAGCTCGACACCCGGCTTGGCGGCAAGCGCGCGGAGCGCCGCATCGGCTGCCGGCGACCAGCCGCCACCGGTGCTGAGATAGAACGTGTCGGCGCGAAAGCCCTCAAGCGCGGCAAGGCTCATGGCGTCGATCGCGGCTTCGGTCACGCAAAGGCGCAGCGCATCAGGACTGCCCAGCCGGAACAGCACCTTGGCGCCGCCGGTGGCAAAGCCGCGCCAGTCAGGTCCGCGTTCTTCCCAGCCGGTAACGGTGCCGTTGGCGTCGATATGGGCAGCCCACATCGAGCCGTGCGGGCCTTCGCGCAGGGCGCCGGCGCTGATTGCGGCGCGGACGATGCGGTCGGGAAGATGACGGGCCTCGGTGAGATAGCGCCAGGTCGCCGATCCGCGCCAGGGCCTGCGCCGTGCGCGCCAGCGCTCCGGTATCGACAGGTCAGGCTCCCGCTCGCGGCACACCCGCTGCCAGACCGACTCGGACGGCACGAACCCGACGAGGCTGGCGACCTCGTTCATGGCTTCGACGAAGGGCACCTTCTCAAGATGTTCGACCAGCCGAAAGACATCGCCTTTGCCGTCGCCGAGCGGGTCGAACCAACCCTTGCCGTCATGGATTACGATGATGATCGACGCCTCACGGCGATATTTCATCGCCCTGCGCGTGCTCTCCTTAGTGTCGAGGGCGAACCCCGCGCGCTCCAGCACCGCAGCGCAGGGCACCTTGTCCTTCAGCCCTTCAAGTTCTGCTTTTTCCATTTCCGCCCGCGCACCTTTGCAGCGCCTCCCTTCTGTTCGGTTCTCGCCCAAACATTTGGGCAGGAACAGGAGGCCGCGAAGAGCAAGGCGGGCAAGGGCGCGGCATGCAACGAGATGATAGCGGCGGGTTGCGCCGCGGCGCAGCTTCCCTTGCCGGACTTGGCGCGCAAGCGGCACGGTGCGCCGCCGTCAGTCTCGGTGACGCTTCCTCCTCCGCGGCCACTGCATCGACCGCGTCGATGTCCATTTCCCCAAACGGAGCGATTCGGGCAACCTCGCAATGACGGGCAGCGTGGCATTGCGCGCGAACGCCTGTCCGAAACTCGTAGCATTCTTCGGACTTCCACACCGAGATACGTCGCGCCGTCCATGAGAGAGTCTATCTCAAGGGACGGTCAGGCTCCTGTTCGGCCGCAGCTGAGCGCGGTTCGCTTCGATGAGTACGCCTGAAATGATTGGCGATTCACCTGATCTCAGTCAGGCCGCGGCAGTTTGGTTCGTTACCACAGCTTGCCGGAGATCAGCCTGACGAACGTTCCCCGGCCAAGCCACATCGCAGATGGCGCCTTGGCAGTGAAAGTACGACAAAAGACGCTAAATCCGAAGCTCGTATCGCCTGTACATCAATAAGTTGCAATCGACGACCAAAAAAACCAAAAGTTGACATAGCTAGCAAGGCAGCATAGGAACTGGTCGTCGATATTGCTGGCTGAGCTTTGGTTATCGCGCGCTTGGCAACGCGCCCTGAACGAACTTTCTTTCAAAATCGTCATCTTCAAATGCAGCGCGTTCGCGTTGCCTTGGCTCAATATTGCTATGAAAGGGTTCATCATGACCACTGGCACAGTTAAATGGTTCAATTCCACCAAAGGATTCGGCTTCATCCAGCCTGACAACGGCGGCGCCGACGCGTTCGTTCATATCTCTGCCGTCGAGCGTGCCGGTATGCGTGAGATCGTTGAGGGCCAGAAGATTGGCTACGAACTTGAGCGGGACAGCAAGTCAGGCAAGATGTCGGCCGGTAAGCTGCAGGCCGTTTGATCGGGTCAGCTTTCCTTTGACCACGGATGTACTGGCACTGTGAAAGCACGAGACCTAATGGGGTCAGGCAAATCTGCCTGACCTTTTTTAATTTCGGCGGAATGTGCGCTTCGAATAAATCGATATTGGGGGCGGGCCGAAGCCAAGATGATCGAGGAAATCTCGATGACAAACAAAATGAACGAGCTTCAGACAATTAATACCGCGTGGCAAATCGCAATCCAGGAAATTCTGCGGTTAGTCATGCGGGACATCTATAAAACAGGCGACGAGGCTTTATTCTTGTCCCATATTAAGCGCCTCGAAGAGTCTGCGATAGACAGCATCTCCACGGACCTTAGGCTCCGAGGGAACGACGAATGGACCGAGGTTCTCGTCAAAGAGAAGGCAAGCAATTTCGTCACTAGCCTTCTAACGTCCTTCACCTTTGATCGCATCTGAACCAAACGGTGTTCGGGCTCGGACTCCGGGCGATTACGCGAGCGGAATACGATGATCGCGATATCACGTGGAGGATTTTTCGGGGAAAATCGTCCGTTCCTAAATGCCCCAGCGGTCAATCCCGCCGGGGCAGCGCCTACTGTTCCTTCACCTCCCCAAGGCGGCCTTCAAGTTCTTTCATAAAATGGGCTTCGTTGAGCAGGACTTCCCAATCGGTGCCAAAACGTCCGACCAGATCGTGGGCTTGCTCCTCGGAGATGTTTGCTTCTCGGGACAACCGGCCGGCCAACAGATCAAAGGCGGCGATCTCTGCCTCGAGCAGGCTGGCATCGCGGTGCTGCATCGCCGCCGCAATCACTTCAAAGACGCTGCCGACTTCCTCATAGATCTCGCTTACCGCGATGCCCTCGCGGTCTGCAGCTTCCATCGCTTGGTCGGCTAGATCGTTTATCGCGGCCGGGTCGTCGGTCACCGCATCCGGCAGATGCTCTGTCATCCATTTGTCCAGGAAGTTTGCGCCGCGTGTACTCATTTTGCCATAAGCAGCCGGCGCATATTAGGTTCCGCTTATCTTGACGCGGCAGCGAGTCGCGTTTCAGACTCAAAACCGTGGCGAAGGGCAGCGGCAACATCGGCGACGCGGTCTTGGCGAATGGCTTGGGCCGCCCCCCTTAAGCTTCTATTTCCTTTCGATCGATAGGTTCGGCGTGGAACATTTGCGGGTCATCCGGTCCATGTCGGTGCATGCCTTCCCAATTAGTCGAGAGCTTCCCGCCATTCGAATCGTGGCGAACGCAATTGCTCGCCTTCCGAGTGACGAGGCGGCTACGCTCTAGCGGGAAACTGCTACGCATCTGCTTTCGGTCGCGACCGAACGGGGCCAAGACGCCAACGATGCGCGCGCTGAGGTCCGTCGCTTCTTCGACGCCGTTCAGGCGGCGTTGCTCTGCAGCGTACCCGCCTAGCCGCTGCCTCTCCGGCCCGACCCGCGACCGGACAATAAGCCTGCCTTCCCCGATCGCACCAAGGGCCGAACTACAGCCGCGCGCCATTCACCATTCATTCATAATATTAGCAGATTCTTACGAGCGGGCATGCTGATGCTCCCCAACTGCAACACCAGACTGTCGGCAGGCTGCGGATTCGCGTGGCGGCGAAACAGACACGGGCGGGGAAGGAGGACTGACCAAATGTCGAATAGAGAAATCGGAACATCCCGTTTGCTCGGGATGCGTGTCGCCGATCTGAGAACCAGGATGCGGGACGCCAGCATCACCGAACATGAGATTAAGACCTTCCAGAAGGTCGCGGCCATTATCGGGCGCGGCGAAGGCTCTTTACGTATCGACGCGGACGATTTGATCGCCGCGTCCTTTCTTACCGAGACGATGGGCGAACCGACGCTGAACTGACAGCTTCAGGTATCCATGGTTTAGAAGTGGAGGGCCCGCGCCATGGTAGGCCTTCGGTACGGGCGTTGCTGTCGGCGTAGGCTTCGCCATCGTCCACGCCTTCGCCGGATAGATCAGCGTGGGCGGTGGACCTGTTCTCGCCGCCCCTGAAAAGATCGTCTTCATTGTCCATGCCGTGTGCATGGATCTGTCCCGTAATGAGCGGATCGCCCTGGTGATGCGCAGCGGTTAATCCCCATGTCCGCATAAACCTCAACTGAGCGTCTGGAATTGAGGCGCAAAGCTGCCGTACGTGCCGTGGATAGCTTTCGGGTCAGACTCTCCCGTTCCCTACAGGTCTTAGCGGCACCGAGAGAGGCCCATCACGCCCGACACTGTAGAAAAATCGCATGGTCTCTGACCGGGGGAAAGGCGGTAGCGCTCTCCCGACTCGAACACCTGAACTCACACAACCATCCTATTTATACGCCGAGACCGCAATTTGCCGCAGTGCTTGATCGGCGCCCTTCCGGCGGCGGTTGATGCACTCTAGATCCTGATCTCTGAACAGAAGTCCGTGCACTAGGCGGACATATGCCGGCGGCGAGGTCATGAAAAGTGACTCCCTCTCCTACCCTCCTCGGGGTCTCTCACGTGAAGAGGCCGCTCGCTATGTCGGCGTAGGCGTAACCAAATTTGACCAAATGGTCGCCGACCGCCGCATGCCAAAGCCGAAGAAAATAGATAGTCGTGTAATCTGGGATCGCCTCAAACTGGAGGCCGCATTCGCCGATCTCCCCGGCGACGATGAAGAGAATATTGTCGACTTTCTCTTGCAAGGGAATCATCGTCGAGAATAGTCTAGGCCCCTGATGGAACAGCGCCTGAAAGATAAATATCCGGGCTTGTCTTCCTACAAGGATCGGCATGGAACGACGCGGTGGCGCTACCGCGCCAACGGACGTCTGGTGACGCTGCCCGCCCCGAACGATGTAGGTTTCAAGGAAGCCTATCAAGCCGCGGTCGAGGGCCGGAAGATCCACAAAGCGCTGGTTATAACCATGCCGGGTGCTGCCTTGCCGGGAACCTTCGGTGCGGCGGAGCAGAGATTGAAGGCATCGGTCAAGTGGCTCGCCCATGATGAGAGTACGAAATTCAAGAACAGCCGTCTTATCGAGGAATTTCTGGGCCTGCGGGTTGTCGATGACCATCCCCTTACATGGCGCGATGTGCCCGTTAAGAACCTGCGGCGAGTGCACGTCGAGGAGCTTCTGGGACGCTTCATCGCCACACCACACAAGGCTAAGCACCTGCTGGTCGCGATACGCAAACTCGTCAATGTCGCGATACGCCTGGATTGGATCGAAATCGATCCCACCGCAGCTGTGGAATGGCGTCCCGCCTACACAGGCTGGAAGGCTTGGCCAAGCGAAGCAATGCAGAAGTTTGAACAGCGCTGGCCGCTCGGGACGGCTGCGCGCACCTGCTATGGCCTCGCGCTTTGGCTGGGCAATCGTCGCGGCGATGTCGCCGATTTGCGATGGGACCAGAGGGTCACACGCAGGGTCATGATCGATGGCGAGGAACGTCAGTTCGACGGCTTCGACATCACCCAGGCCAAGAACAAGACCAGGACCGGAGGCAAGCGGCTTTTCGTTCCGATTACACCGATGCTTGCCGAAATCCTCGATGCCGCTGACAAGCGCGGCGAAACGGTCTTGGTCACGGCTTATGGCCAGCCCTTCTCCGCCAAATCCCTGACCGGCACCATGGCTCATTGGTGCAAGCTCGCCGGGCTTCCGAAAGGGCTGACGCTGCACGGACTGAGAAAGTCGCTTGGCGTTTATCTCGCCGAGGCAGAGGCCTCAACCAGACAGCTCATGGATGTGCTCGGTCACGACGACATCGATCATGCCGAACTCTATTCGCGCGAGGCATCGCAGATTCGGCTGGCGGTCCAGGGGATGGATCGAGTCGTGCGTCTTGTGACGCGCAAGCCCATGCTTGGCGAACCTTTTGGCGAACCTGTTGGCGAACTTGCCCGTAAGCCATTGATAAATAACGATAATGGTGGTGCTGGCAGTCACCAGCGAACCAGTCTCTGGTCGGTTTTCCCTGTTAGGCGCCCAAAAACAGCGAAATTTCGGTCGTTTTGAGTGCCTTGGCAAATTTTGGTCAGGAATCTCGCCGGAGATTCAACACTTTGAGGGAAATTTCCCTACGCAAGCTAACAGGGAACTGACCATTGCCTAACAGGGAAGTGCAAGGCAGATCACCCCGGCCATGGGCCACGGATACCTCACTGTTCATTGACTGCCCGAACTGGGGCTGGAAGTTGCGTGAGTTCGAAAGCCTGCCCGCCGGAGTCCAAGCCGGCCAAAGTCTTCATGGCGGTGCCCCCCACAGCATTAGGCTTCGGGAGACAGGGGGTAAGAAGCGAATTGTTCTGCAGTCCCGCGCGGACTCTATCGCGCTGCGCGACTTGCTGTCTGGCTAGAACCTGCATCCGACGCTCGATCGCTATCTCGCGACCCATAAACGATCCCGAGCACAAGCACAAAATATCCGACTTGCAGCAGCACCAACGTGAGAATGGCCCAGACGGCCGCGATCCATAGGGAGCCTGTCGCGCCATATGCCCGCGCCGCTAAGGCGCCCGACGTCACTATCATTCCCGTGAGAAACTGAGGAAAATACATGCCAACCCATTCCCTGCCGTCATCCCTCGCGGGCCGTATTTCATTATTTTAGCATGTACGCAAGTGCGTCGTATTGACGTGCCAACTGCCTCAGGAGCGCAGGAAGAACGGACATTCAAAAACCGCCGCCTAGGGCCAGAAGGCGACATGTTGCGCCGCAACGGCAACGGAGGCCAACTCTATTTCACACTGGCCGCAGCCTGTCGTCCGTGGCGTTTCGGCTGCGGCGACGACATCGTGCCGAGATTGTTCCGGCCGTCACGTCGCGGCTTCAAACCGTCGAACAGCTCCCGCTGGCTCACCATTTCCGCCAGCATGTGTTCGCGAAACAGTCGCACACGCTTGGTGCGTCGGAGATTGGGATGGTAGAGCAGCCAGACGCCGACATCATGATGCGGCTCCGGGGCGAGATAACGGAGCAGTCGGGCGTCATTGTCGCCCATGAAGCACGGTAGATAGGCGAGGCCCATTCCCTCGCGCAGCGCCGCGAGAGTCAACAAAGTATCGTCGACAAAAAAGCTGTAGTCGCGGTTGGGGCACGCGGCATTTGTCAACGACTGGTGGAAGGCGCAGCATTCCACGCCCAGCCATTTCGGCGTCGCGCCGGAGCGCAATGAGACTACATAGTTGCGCTCGCCATAGACGGCAGAGGCAACCTTGCCGAGCAACGTGCCGACCAGTGTCTCTTGCGGCGTGTTGGTCTGGCGGATCGCAACATCGGCCTGGCGCTCGGCCAGGCTGACATACTTGTTCGAGACCTGCACGTGCAGCTCGATTTCTGGATATTTTGCGCTGAAGCGCGCGAATATCGGCATCAGCACCGACGAGGCCATGTTGTTGATCGCAGCGACGCGGAGTACGCCTGTTGGACGATCTTCTTCGCCGCCGAGCGCGCCTTCGACCTCCAGCACCTCGACTTCCATTTTGACGGCAGCGAGCTTCAGCTCCTCGCCCGCGCTGGTGAGCTCGTAGCCCGACGCCTTGCGCTCGATCAGGCGCGTGCCGAGCTGCTGTTCCAGCGCCTTGATGCGGCGCGAGACCGTCGAATGCTGCACGTCGATCCGTTTTGCCGCGCCGCTGATCGATTTATTGCGCGCGACAGCGAGGAAGACCCTCAAATCATCCCACTGCATGGCGAGCCTCCGTCCTGTGCAAATTTGCACAAAGCGCGTCGAGTTTTCGCGAATTCAGCCCTGGCTTTGCTGCTGCTAGCGTAACCGTCCTCCGGCAGGCGATTATGGTACAAGAACAGGCAGCAGCCAAGTCTCTCTTACGTAGGCTATGCCGTGTCTGGGCGCCTTACGGTCAGGATGAATGCCAGGTCGCATAACCCGATCAGAGAGGAGAAACATCGTGCGCAATACTATCACCACAGTGGTGCAATTCCGCCTGCCACAGCCGATCAGCCTCGAGGAGGCGACGCGCCGTTTCGAGTCGAGTGCCCCGAGCTACCGCAATTTGCCGGGATTGATCCGGAAATATTACCTGCGGGCGGAGGATGGGCGCACGGCCGGCGGCGTCTATCTATGGGAATCGCGCGCCGCGGCCGAGGCGGCCTACAGCACGGAGTGGCGCGAGCACGTCGCAAAGCTCTTTGGCGGCGCGCCTGAGATCACCTGGTTCGACACGCCGGTGATCGTCGACAACGCAGCGCCGGCCAACAAGGCGGCCTAGCGGCCCAAGAAGTCTTCAGGATTGGCGCGGGCCGTGCCTTATCGGCGGCCCGGCCGCCCTGCCGCGCTCATAGCGCGGCAGGGCGTTCTTGTGGGTAGAGCACGAACCGTTCAGGCACACGCGCTTCCACTGTTCTGGTCCGAATCATGCAACTGATTTCGGAGTTTGTAATTCCGGTGATGAACGCAGCGCCTTTCAGCACTCGCTACCGCCGTTCCCCGCGATTCTCAGCGTCTTCAACCATTGTGACCTCCGTCAGGTCACCCCCGCCCCATGATAATCCAGCGGAACTACTTTCGCTCTATACAGCTCACCGGCGCCTCATCGCCACCGCCGCTTCTGGTTCATAGGCTTTCCAACTGCCTCGCCCTTTAGCCTTGGCCTGATACAATGCCCTGTCAGCATTCTTAAGCAACCCTTCTGGGTCCGCCTCGTCCTTTGGAAACACGGTATAGCCTATCGTACCTCCGGGAAGAAGCGTGACATCGTCGATCTTCAACGGTTGCACCAAGTTCTTCATGATCCGCGATACCAAGCTGACGTCTCCGGTTCCATCGGTGGGTCCGTACATCAACACTCCGAATTCGTCGCCGCCCAGCCGTGCTGCCATGTCACCTCGCCTGACTGCTTTCTCCAGACGCCGAGCGACCTCGACCAGAAGCGTGTCCCCCGCGGCGTGACCGAAGTTGTCATTAACCTCCTTAAACCTGTCGAGATCGAGAAGGACGACAACCAGCTCGCCGTCTTCAGATCGCGCCTTTGCAATTAGTCTTTCGAGTTCGCGGTTGAAAAAAGCGCGGTTTGGCAAGCCCGTTAGCGGGTCATGCAATGCCTGATGTTCCAGGTTCTTCTCGAAGCTTCGTCGCTCCGTTATGTCTGACATCATCTGCAGTGTGCAGCCGTTAGACAGGAGCTTTGTGCGCGACGAAAAAATTCTCCCGTCTCCAAGCTCGATTAGCCCTTCACCATCCTCGCGGAGTTGCGTCAGTTTCTCAGAGAGGTGGTCATCCATTGACTTGCCCGCACAGAGGGGCTCTTCCCCGAGCTTAACAGAAGCCCGGATGATATCGGCAAAATTCGCCCCCGGCACCCGCAGGTGCGCGGTGCGCGGGAACAGCTGCCGATAGCGGCGATTGCAGAAGAGAAGGAACCCGTTCGGATCATACATCGCGAGTCCGTCATTCATGTTCTCTAGCGCTTGATCCAAGTGGGTCTGAGTTTCCTCGAGTTTTATCTGTAGCGTTTTTTGGAGCGTCACGTCTCGGTTGTGGGTGATCAGCCCTACTATCTCGCCCACATGGTTCTTTACCGGTACCTTCAACGTAGAAAGCCAGCCCGGGGAGCCATCCGGACGAAGCCCCGGTTGCTTGATGGTTACGTGATTTCCGCCGCTGAGCACCGCCAACTCGTCCTCTCGAAAATGCTTCGCCAATTCCGGAGGGTAGAAATCAAAACCCGTCTTGCCGAGCGAGTGTGCGGTAGCCGGATTTGCGGCAATAAATCGACCGTCAGCATCTTTGATGTTCAAACAATCCGGCAGCGGCAGAGCATCGCGGGCTTCTTCAACAAGGAGCCTGACCATGTCCTATCCTGTTCTTGATGCACCGATCAGTCCACTTCGCCAGCGGCTGATCGACGACATGAACATGCGGCGTTTCTCCCGGGAGACGCAACGCAACTATCTGCGCGACATTGGACGCCTGGCGACATTTCTTGGGCGTTCACCGGACACGGCGACCGCCGTCGACCTGCGCCGGTTCCAGATCGAGCAGCAGGAGGATGGCGTCCCCGCGCCGACCATGAACAGCATCGTGTCGGCGCTGCGCTTCTTCTTCACGCATACGGTCGATCGTCCCGATCTGGCGCGCAAGCTCGTTCGTCTGGCGCACCCGCGCAAGCTGCCGGTGGTGCTGAGCCGCGACGAGGTTGCCCGGTTGCTCAACGTCACCACCTGCCTCGAGCACCAGGCGGCGCTCTCGGTCGCCTATGGCGCCGGCCTGCGTGTCGCGGAAGTGTCGATGCTGAAGGTCGCCGATGTCGACAGCGAACGCATGCTGCTGCGCGTCGAGCACGGCAAGGGCGGGCGGTATCGCAACGCCATGCTGTCGGAGGATCTGCTCACGCTTCTGCGTGAGTGGTGGAAGTTTGGGCGGCAGCAGGGCGTGACGCACCGCGACGGCTGGCTCTTCCCGGGGCAGCACGCGATGAAGCCGATCAGCACGCGTCAGCTCTATCGCATGATCGTCGAGGCAGCGCAGGCGGCCGACATCGCCAAGCGGGTCGGGCCGCACACGCTGCGTCACAGCTTCGCCACCCACCTGCTGGAGGACGGCACCACATCCGCATCATCCAGGTCCTGCTCGGGCACGCCAAGCTCAACAGCACCGCCTTCTATACCAAGGTTGCAACCCGCACGGTGCGCACCGTCACGAGCCCGCTCGACAGGCTTGGCCTCTTCAAGCCGGACGAGATCTCACCCGACGGCTGAGCGTGCGCGCCTCGATCGAGGTTGCCGACATCTTCCGCACTGCCGGGCCCGCCTACCGGGCCGCCCATGCAGGGCATCTGACACTGCAGCAGCTCAAGGTGATGTCGTCGATCGAGCACTGCCGCACCGCGGCCCTTTGCGGTCACGTCGACGCCTGCGAGGACTGCGGCCAGTGGCGCATCGCCTACAACTCCTGCCGCAACGAGTTGCAGCTTCATTACCTGCACGCCCATCAAATCGCCTCGCGCATCGAAAGAGATGCGGTCATAGGGGCTGGTCTGACCTGGCGGCACTACCAAAGCGTCATCAATGGGCCCGAGAAAGCGATCAATGAGGAACAGCTTCGCTGCGTGCCAAGGCAGTTAGATCTCACGCCTTACAAGGACCTGAAGGATTACCCACTGCTCCGACGGCTGGTCCAGGCATCGCAGTAGTCTTTGCGCGGGATGGTCCAAGGCACCGAGACAGCGGGAAATTGAAGCAGGCACACTGTCAAATTTCCTCGCCAATGGAACTTCCCGACGGACTGCTGGTTCGCCTGCATAGGGACGACCGAGGCCCATTCCGCCCTGTGCATTCTGCAGGCAGAGCGCCTCGCCAACAGGAGACGGCCATGAAACATCAGACACTTGAAGAACTGCATGAGGTCGCGGAAGTCGAGGTATCCTTTCCGACTATGGCGCGGCGTCAGCGTTTGGAACATTGGGCCATGCTGCTCGAGCGAAATCCCGAGCGGTGCCTCGCCGCCTTCCCCGGGACGGAATACATGACCCTGGACGTGCGTGACAAGGCGCGGTCCCTGGACTCCGCGCTCAGCATCGCTTTCGCCGATCCAATATTGCGCGCGCAAGGATTGAAGAACGATACCTATGGCGAATCGAAACGCTTCTTCGAGCTAACGGATTGGCAACTGCACGCGATTGTTTGCCACTGCCACGTCGGCGGGACCATGAAGGCCGGATGGGCTGCCGTTCAGGTCCGATCTGCCAGCGACAAAGAAGGCAAGCTTTTCAGCAGATTGCGTGAAGGGATTGCCCATTGGCCAGTATTTCGCATTTTAACTCATGCGAGGGAGTAAGAGACGCCTCAAGAAGCTGAAAAAGGCGGCGAGCGAAAGTCCAAGCACATGCATTTGGGCCTGAGATCGCAAACTGCGAGAATACGGGCGAGCGCCGCCCGTATTCCTTTTGCCTCGTCAGGCTAGTCGAAGATCACTCTCCTCGAAAGCAACCCCCTCAGATCCGCAGCATAGCGGTGATTACTATGTACCTCG
The DNA here is from genome assembly GCF_006439495.1 of Mesorhizobium sp. B3-1-8. Taxonomy (NCBI): domain Bacteria; kingdom Pseudomonadati; phylum Pseudomonadota; class Alphaproteobacteria; order Hyphomicrobiales; family Phyllobacteriaceae; genus Mesorhizobium; species Mesorhizobium sp. B3-1-8. The sequence goes on along the minus strand of NZ_VFTK01000009.1, from coordinate 1,852 downwards.
TCAAATGCTGTTACAACCAAGGTCAACTCTTCCCCGGAAGGGATTTCGATCGTCTGAAAGAAGAACTAGCGACCCGCTTCGCAGGCGCCGGCGAGGGTCTTTGGAAGGACGGCGGAGAAACAGACCGGGATGATATCGTCGGCTCCGGGACCGTTTTCAGCCCGTCCGGTATTGGCCAAGCTTGGCGACAAGTAGACACTCTCCAACGGATGATCTCAATGACCTTGGAACAGCTGCGGTTTGGCTTTGCCGGCCGGGCGAGTGCATTGTTGCGCACTAACGCTTGCGTAAGAAAACCGGTACGACGTGGTGAAAAGCGATCCCCTCATCGCGGTGTTCACCCCCGGCAATCGCTGCAAACCATGCTGCCGCAGCGCCAAGCGCGGAGCCTGCAGCAGTCGCAAAGCTAAAAATGGCAGTTATGTGGGCTGAAAGGCGCACCGTGCTTTCGTTGAGTTGCGCGTCGGGGCGATTGACCACGGCGGCTGCGCCGTGCCCACCAATCATTGCCAAGAAAAACGCTGCTCCAAGTGTCGCTAGGGCCCAGACTGCGATGCCGTGTATGCCGTCGCGGAATTCGCTTTCACTTTGGTTGCTATCTTCCCAGCGCGTGCGCATCCGTCCAGCTACATAACCGCCGGCTGCGGAACTTGCTATAGCAACGATAACTACCCACAGCCCGGCCACCAGCACATTCCAGGAGGCGCCACCGTTGGGAAGAGTCGGAGAACCCAGCGCCAAACCAGCGCTCGACCCGAATTGCAGAAGAACCACCGAAATGGCGCAAGCGATGACACCCCCACCAAATATGCCTCCCCACTCAAGATAGGACGATGTAGCCACTTTTGGGGTTACTGCAGCGCTTTCCGTGGGGGCTATTTTGGCCATGATCTTACCGAAGTCCAAAAAATGATAGAATGAACAAAACGATCACGACGAGGCCAACAAGATAGATTATTCCGTTCACGGCATCCTCCTCCTGATTGCGGACCGAAACACAACGTGCCCGTGAGGTTTTGGTTGCAAAGGAGCCCGGCCCGGAATTGGACATTGACGATAAGGGGAAATTCCGCCTGAGATCCGCATCCCCAAACGATGTGCGCGTTTAAGCAGCGGCAAAGCTGATTCAATGCATCGGTTTCCCTGCTTCGACCGGAATGGGGCCGACAACTGACTGTCCGTTTGGGGAACGTGCTGAAGAGCGGACCGATGCGTCCAACGCAGTACGGTCCGCGTCGCGCCATAAGCAGCCATTTTGGGGTGCGTTTCGAAACGGCGGGAACTGCCAAGAACGAGCATGAGCACAAGGTGGTGTTCGGCTAAGTGTCAGGCCGGGACCGACCAATAGCAGCTCCGGGCGCCTTATCGGCGCCGGACTCCGCCGCGTCTGCCAAGTCCTGCAAGCACAGATCGTCTCGGGGACGCTGTTTTGCCATTGAACTCGCATCCGGATATTCAATGATCGGGGCATTCGCTCGGTGTTCGAAGGTTTATGTCCCGTACCGGCACTCCAGCGCGTCAGCAATCCGCTCGCAAAGCAGTTCACCTCTGATGATGCTGACATGAAGGCGAACACGTCTCCCTCCTACGTCGACTATGGTAACTACAGCTCCATACTCGGAATAATCGGTGAGTTCCAGAACATCCTCAACAACGAAGTCTTGCACTTCAGGCGGGTCATTCATTTTATCTTCTTTCAACTTATCAATAACGTCAGAGAGTAGTCTTCATTTAGGTTATCGAAACTTTCTCATATGGTGTACCCCAAATATTTGCCCTGCACGTGGGGGGGGGGGGGGGGGGGGGGGGGGGGGGGGGGGGGGGGGCGGGGGGGGGGGGGGGGGGGGGGGGG
>NZ_VFTK01000089.1:0-1153 GCF_006439495.1 Mesorhizobium sp. B3-1-8 | reverse complement strand
GGCGGAGCAAGGAGCGCAGACCCTGGAATCCTGTGTGTTGGTTCTGGTGTATGGTTTGAAGTGGGAAGGAGACCGAATGAATCCTGGTCGTCCTTTCGGACAGGCCGTGGCATGGCCCGGTCCCTTCCCACCGGTGAACCATCAACCTGAACAGTTGCACGGGGCTGTTCCAAGCAGACCCCGCACCACAGGAAGAGGCGTGGACATGATAGCCCAGAACTATGTCGGCTGCGACATCTCAAAGCAGTGGCTCGATTTTTTTGATGAGACAAGTGGCCGTCTTCGGCGCATCGACAACCAGGCCGACGCGATCGCGGCGTATGTGGCGGGCCTTGATCCCAGTCGGGACTTCGTCGTCATGGAGGCGACAGGCGTCCATGACCGGCTTCTGCGCCATGCGCTGGCCAAGGCCGGCGTGCCGTTCTCGCGGCACAACCCGGCGCATACCCACCACTATGCCAAGTCGACGAGACGGCGGGCCAAGACCGATCCTCTCGACGCCAGGATGCTGAGCGACTACGGCCGTCGCTATAATCCTGAGGCCGAGCCGGCGCCGCGCGAAGAAGTCGAGCGGCTTCAATCGCTTGCCCGCTACCGCGATCAACTGGTCGAGATGCGGGCAACGGCGAAGAAGCACCTCGCCGAGGCCTTCAATGAGATCGTCATTGCCGATCTGGAAGAAACGATCGCCTACCTCGACACGCGCATCAAGGCGATCGAGAGCCAGATTGCCGACGTCATTCGTCAAGCCGAGGACACCGCCCGCGATTACACGCTCATGGTCTCCGTGCCCGGTGTCTCCAAGGTCGGCGCATTCTCGCTGCTGGCGCTCCTGCCCGAGCTCGGCCAGCGCTCACCCAAGGCGATCGCGGCACTGGTCGGCCTGGCCCCGTTCGACAACAAAAGCGGCAAGCTCAACCGCAGGAGCCAGATCCAGGGCGGGCGATCACGCGTGCGCCGCGCTCTCTACATGGCAGCCCTCACGGCCATTCGAACCTGTGAGCGCTTCAAGACCTTCTACAGCGCACTTGCTGCCCGCTCCGGCTCCAAGAAGCTCGCCATCATCGCCGTCGCAAGGAAGCTCCTGGTCGTCCTCAACGCCATCATGCGCGATAAAACCGCATTCGCGTGAACACAGTTGCCATGCCGTGAC
>NZ_VFTK01000088.1:0-1177 GCF_006439495.1 Mesorhizobium sp. B3-1-8 | reverse complement strand
TGGGTGTATCCGCGACCGGATACACCAACACATGGATTGGTGGCTATCTCTGGCAGACAAGCAGCAACAGCCTGCTGAAGCTGATCGACGGGACCGGCTCCGACACGCTGTCGTTGGAAGGCGGCATCAAGGCGGATGACCTTACCTTCTCGTGGACCGGCGTAGGCGTGGACAATCTGCAGCTTACAATAGCGGGCGGTCCCGCTAGCGACAGCATCCGAATGGATCAGCAGAAGACTGGGGTTGCAAAGATAGAAAAGCTCCAGTTGGACGGCCTGGGCGCGATGAACTTCGTGGTTGCGAGTGCGGTTGACGCGACAGCGATTGGCTCCGTGAACGCCGACATTCTGTTCGGCCTAGGGAGTAATGACTACCTCAATGGCGATTACGGCAATGATATCCTCTATGGCGGCGCGGGCGATGACCAACTTGAGGGCGGGGACTCCGATGCCGGGAACGACACGTTGGTTGGCCAGACTGGCGACGATTATCTAAATGGTTGCGATGGCTCGGATACCTATATTTATCGGCCCGGCGACGGCAACGATATCATCCGGGACATGATTATGGTGGATACGAACGCCGCTGCGGATATCAATGCGGCGAATCAGGTGGGCGTGTCCGCCACGGGTATCGTCGACACATGGGTGAGCGGATACTACTGGCAGACCAGTACAAATTCCTTGCTGAAGGCCGTTTCCCAAACAGGGTCCGACACGCTCACGCTCACTGGCGGGATTGCGACCGACGACTTGTCGTTCTCCTGGACGGGTCCAAGGGGGGAGGATTTGGTCGTCACAATCGACGGCAATTCGGCTGGTGAAATAAACATCAGCCAGCAGGCGACGGTCTTTGCCAAGATCGAGAAGCTGCAGCTGGATGGCGTCGGCGCGCTCAATCTCGTCGTCGCGGGTTCCGCAGGCGCCACCGCGAACGGCTCCAGCGGGGCCGACTTTGTCTTCGGCGTGGCGGGCAACGAGATGCTAAACGGCAACGCCGGCAATGACATTCTAATGGGTGGCATAGGTAACGACACGCTGGTGGGCGGAGCTGGCAACGACCAGTATCATTTCAGAGCCGGAGACGGCTCCGACACAATCGTCGAATCCGGCGCCTACAATGACAATGACGAACTGGACTTTGGTACGGGCATCGATGCGAACGAGCTATGGTTTGC
>NZ_VFTK01000087.1:0-1177 GCF_006439495.1 Mesorhizobium sp. B3-1-8 | reverse complement strand
ACGCCAGTGGTTGCGGTGTAGAGCACCGTCAGCCCGCTTGCGGCGGCCGTGGCGCTGGCGTTCAGCGACAGGGATTCGACCCCGTTCCCATCGGGCCGCGCCGTCAGCGTCGCCGTCAGGGACGTCAGGTTGGCCGAGTCGACATCGGCCACGGTCGCCGAAGGCGAGATCACCAGCGGTGTCTGCTCCGTGAACGAAGCCGTCGCGTCCTTGCCGGCGCCGGCGCCGTTCAGATCGATGACTGGCGCGTCGTTGACCGGGGTGACGCTGATGGTGACGCTATGCAAGACGCTGCTGTCGGTGCCATCGCTGGCAACGACGTTGACCGTGCGAGCCGCCGTCGTCGGCGTGTCGCTGGTGTTGTTGTAGACGATGCCGTCGAGGATCGTCTGGTAGGTGGCCGGTGAAGCCGAGCCGGTGATCGACAGAACGCCAGTGGTTGCGGTGTAGAGCACCGTCAGCCCGCTTGCGGCGGCCGTGGCGCTGGCGTTCAGCGACAGGGATTCCACCGCATTGCCATCGGGCCGTGCCGTCAGCGTCGCCGTCAGGGACGTCAGGTTGGCCGAGTCGACATCGGCTACGGTCGCCGAAGGCGAGATCACCAGCGGCGTCTGCTCCGTGAACGAAGCCGTCGCGTCATTGCCGATGCCGGCGCCGTTGAGATCGATGATCGGCACGTCGTTGACCGCGGTGACGTGGATTGTCGACGTTGCTGTGTTGCTGTTGGCCGAACCGTCGTTCACCACCACCGTTATGCTGCGGTCTGTGGTGTTGGGATTGTCGCTCGCATTGGAGAACACAATCTGATGCAGGGCCGTCTGATAGGCGGCTAGGGTCGCCGAACCGGTAAGCGTCAGCACCCCGGTTCCGGAGTTGTAGCTGGATGCCGTGATCCCGGCCGGCAGGCCGCCGTTGACGGCCAGCAGATCGCTGGCCTGCGCATTGGTCAGGGTGATCGTGGCCGACGTGACGTTGGCGTTGTCGGCGTCGGTGATGCTCACGTCGGTGTCGGAAATCGCAACCGCGGAGCCGTTCTCCGTGAATGTCGCCTGGTAGTCGGCGCCAGTCTTCAGGCTCGAGTTGTTGATGTCCAGGTCCAGCACCGGGGCGTCGTTGGTGCCGTTGATGGTGACGGTGACGTCATGGGTGGCGGTGCCGCCGGCATGGCCGTCGTCGG
>NZ_VFTK01000086.1:0-1321 GCF_006439495.1 Mesorhizobium sp. B3-1-8 | reverse complement strand
CTCACCCCAAAACGCGCTAACCACATGGCTCAGCACTTTCCCTAAGACCATCAAAACCCAATGAGTCGTGTACTGTGGAATCCGCTTGAGCGCGACGCGCTTGAGGACGTTGAAACGAGAGACACCTATTCCGAGACCAGCACACAACCAGGTGCGAAATAATATTAGCCGGTTGAGCTTAAACTCAGCCGGCTTTTGTGTCCCAGTCGCCTCGCAAATGGAGAGAGCAGAGATCGTGGAATAGGCCGCCTGGCGATCCTCGATCGGGCGCCGGCGTCCCGACCCGGCATTTTGATCGCTGCCGATTCGGGTACGGTTGGATCTTCCACTGAATTGCATCGGGTGAATTGGAATCGAATCAACCAAATTGCTAATTTTTGCTATCTATTGCTATATCTGCCATCCGCCCCCATATTCCGAGAAGGTTCCCCATGCCCAACTATGCTTTGAACGATCACTATGAGCGCTTCATCAGGAAGCAGCTCGAATCGGGCCGCTACAACAATGCCAGCGAGGTTGTCCGCGCCGGCTTGCGCATGCTCGAGGATTTTGAGGCGGAGCGAGAGAAGTGGCTGCGCGAGGAAATCCCGTCGCGCATGGCCGAGCTCCAGCAAGATCCGGCAAAGGGTATTCCCGCCGAAACGGTGTTTTCCCGGCTGGAGGTCCGTCATCGTGCGCGGCAGGCGAAAGCCAAGTAGGGGATGGAATACCGGATTGTCTTCCACGCGAGCGCGGAAGCTGAACTCGAGCAGCTCTATGACGATATAGCCGAGCGTGCGTCGCCGGCGGTTGCCTGGGATTTTGTCGTGGGCATCCGCGATCATTGTCTAGGCTTGTCGACATTTCCTCGGCGCGGCACTGAGCGGGTGGAGATCATGCCGGGGCTGCGGATCATCGGTTATCGTCGCGCGGTCAGTATCGCTTTCGCCATCGACGGCGAGCGTGTGCTGATCCTGGGCATCTTCTACGCGGGCCGGAACATCACGCCTGAATTGCTCGAGGGACGGCTCTAAATCGAGGTTCAAGCGGCCGCGGCGATCGACATCCGGCTAAGTGCCGCGGGGCGATTTCGGTTGAAGGCATCCCGCTCGGCGGAGCGGTTGTGGCAGGTATTACCGGGATGGTTGGCAACGGAACGCCGGGCCAAAATTCAACCAAGCCAGCTCACCTTTTTGCCGCCGCGGACATCTCCACGAGAAATCGAAAAAAGAGCGATCTTGGCTGTTGACAGTTCGATCGGGGGGCGACTATATACGGCCCACGAACGAGGGCGGTGCGCCGCTGGCGACGAAGAAGTTTGCTTCTAAGTCTGCCCTCTTTG
>NZ_VFTK01000085.1:0-1327 GCF_006439495.1 Mesorhizobium sp. B3-1-8 | reverse complement strand
TGTCCGAACCGGATAGATAGGTAACAGAATGGACCGATTGCATGGGTGACAGTTTTCTTGTCCGCCGGAGGACCGGCGATGGTTTGGCGAGAAACTGGCATTATGGACGATCGGCTTCGATTTGTTGTGGAGTGCCTTTCGGGCGAGGAGACGATGACGCAGCTTTGCGCGGCCTTCGAAATCTCGCGCAAGACCGGCTACAAATGGCTTGGTCGCTACCGGGCGAACGGGCCTGAAGGCTTGCATGATCTGCCGCGGGCGCCGCTCAACCATGGCCGGGCCACGGCCTTTGATCTGGTTGAGCGGATTGTGGCGCAGAAGGAGGCGCATCCGCTGTGGGGGCCGAAGAAGATCATGGCCAGGCTGAGGCGGAGCGAGCCCTCATGCGGCTGGCCGGCGGTCTCGACGGCGGGCGAGATCCTGAAGCGGCATGGTCTTGTGGGACGCCGGCGCCGGCGCTGGAAAGCGGCGGGCAATGGCCCATGGCCGGAGCCAGCGGGGCCGAACGCGGTGTGGACGGGAGACCACAAAGGCTGGTTCCGGACCCGTGACGGGTGGCGCTGCGAGCCATTGACGGTGATGGATGCCTCGAGCCGCTATCTGCTGGGGCTCGAGGCGACTGGCTCGACGGCCGATGAGGAGGCCTGGCCAGTGTTTGAGCGGCTGTTTGAGGAGAATGGCCTGCCGGATCGGTTCAGAAGCGACAACGGCCCACCATTTGCGTCGGCCGGCGTCAGCGGGCTGACGCCGCTTGCGGTGCGCTTCATCAAGCTCGGCATCGCCCTGGAGCGCATCCAGCCGGGCAAGCCGCAGCAGAACGGGCGCCATGAGCGTTTCCATCTGACCATGCTGCCGATGGCCAACGCACCGGAGGCCGACAGGGCGGCCCAAGCCCAGGCCTTCGAGGTCTTCCGGCGCAGCTACAATGAGGAGCGTCCACACGAGGCGCTTGGCATGGACACCCCGGCACAGCATTACCGTCCCTCGACACGCCCCATGCCAAAGACGGTCCCCGAGCCGGACTATCCGGCCGAGGCGGCGGTGCGCGGTGTGCGCCAGAACGGCGCCGTCAAATGGCGAGGCACCGAGATCTATGTCTCGGCCACGTTGGCCGGCGAACCGATCGCCATCGAGGAGACCGACAATGGCGAATGGACGATGCGCTTCTACGCCCATCCGCTCGGCTTCATCGACGACAAGCACAGGAAACTGCTTCGCCGCAGCGCCGCGCCAACCCAACCGCTTGGCGCTGCGGCGAACGCATCATAGGGGAGAAACTGTTACCTATGTATCCGGTTCAAAGTGTTACCCATCTATCGGCTGGACA
>NZ_VFTK01000084.1:0-1420 GCF_006439495.1 Mesorhizobium sp. B3-1-8 | reverse complement strand
CAGGAAATGGCAGTCGCTCCTTCGCTCAACTGCCTCTCCAAAGAATCCTTTCTCAGCCTAAACTCAACCCCAAAAACTCCCCTGCCACAAGGGGGGAGATTACGCACTTCACCCGTGCTCTACTCCCTCTTGGGGACCTCGCCATGATTCGCGCTCTGCTCGCCTTCCTTCTCCTCACCTCGCCGGCCTTCGCCGCCGACATGTCGGTGTTCGTGCGCAACCAGCGTTCGGACGGCGTCGCGGTGGAACTGTTCGGCCGCGACAGCGGCAAAGTCTGGCCGGGCGACGACAAGGTTTTCCTCATCCGGCCGAAGGCGCGGAAATCCGTGCCGATCTCCTGCGAGCCGGGCGAGCACATCTGCTGGGGCGCCTGGGTGAACGGCGACGATTCCGTCACCGCCGGCGTCGGCCCCGACAACGACCAGCCCTGCGACACCTGCTGCTTCATCTGCACCGAGCACTCGACCGAGACGGTGGATCTGGCCGAGTAGCGGGGGGTTGAAGCTGCCAATCTCCCCAAGAGGGGGAGATGCCCGGCAGGGCAGAGGGGGGCGCGAAGGATCGCGGCGCTGCAAGAACAAGGTTCCTCGCCCCGCGGAGTGGGGAGAGGTGGCTCGGCGAAGCCGAGACGGAGAGGGGGAGCGCCCTACGAAGGCGCCCTCTTCGTCCGCTTCGCGGCCACCTAGCCCCCGCCTTCGGCGGGAGCGAGGAACCCAAGCATAGACACGTCGGCGGGACAGCGCCCCCCTCTGGCCTGCCGGCCATCTCCCCCTCTTGGGGGGAGATCAGCCAATCGCCACAGCCTCAACAATCACCCCCAATTCCGTCAGCCATTTTCGCTGCCGCCCCTTGGCATACGCGCCGGCCATGTCATCATCCAACCATCGGCCGTGGGGGCCGATTCGTCATCGGGGGTTTTCATGTCTTTGCTATCTGCGCGCCGCTTTGCCGCCGCGTTTTCGCTTGCCGTCCTGTTTTCGCCTGCCGCTCATGCCGGCGACGTCACCTTCCAGATCAAGAACAGCCATCCCAATGCCATGCGGCTCGAGCTCTACAGCCAGGACCGCGACTATGTCTGGCCGGGCAACGGCAAGGATTTCTACCTCGACGACGGCGAGACCAAAGAGCTGCCGATCTCCTGCAACGAGGGCGAATCCATCTGCTACGGCGCCTGGGTCGACGGCGACGAGGCGACCTATTGGGGCGTCGGCCCCGGCAACAAGGAAAAATGCGAAGACTGCTGCTACACCTGCAGCGGCGGCGAGACCGAGGAGATCGATCTGGAGGAGTAGGGTGGCGCCTTCTTCCCCTTCTCCCACAGGGCCCACAGGGGAGAAGGAGCAGGTGTCCGAACCGGATAGATAGGTAACAGAATGGACCGATTGCATGGGTGACAGTTTTCTTGTCCGCCGGAGGACCG
>NZ_VFTK01000083.1:0-1516 GCF_006439495.1 Mesorhizobium sp. B3-1-8 | reverse complement strand
CGGTACACGTATCGGTCGCTGCCGCCTTCACCGTTCTCATAATCATTGCCGGTGCCGCCGACCAGAGTGTCGTCGCCAGTCCCGGCCGCCAGGACGTCATTGCCGGCGCCGGCGTAGATCACATCACTGCCGCCATTGCCCCAAAGTGTCTCACCGCCGGCGAGACCAAACAGGACATCGTTGTTGACGCTGCCGTTGAGGGTAGCCCCTGGCAAAGTGGCCACGGCAAAAGCCATCGTGCCAATATCGTCCAGTGTCAGCTTCTCGATATGACCTGCGAAACGCTGTTGAATGAGGTTGACGCTGTCGCCCGCAGGTCCACCTGCAATACTCACAAGAAGGTTGCCGCTGTCCGTTCCGTTCCACGAAAAAGAAAGATCCTGGGCACGCACACCCTGAAGAACCAGCGTGTCGCCGGTTCCAGCCTCGATACGCTTCAAGAGACTGTTGGTCGCCGTCTGCCAGTAATAGCCACCAACCCAGACGTTGACGATTCCAGTTGCTGAGACGCCTAGCGCCGACGCGGCATTGATATCCGCCGACGCCGTCGTGACCGCGTCGAGCTCGTCGTCGATTGCGTCGGCACCGTCGCCTCGTTGGAAGACGAATATATCGTCGCCGTCTCCACCATTCGAGTAATCATTACCCGTACCACCATAGATCGTATCGTTACCGGTCTGGCCGACGATCGCGTCATTTCCGGCACCTCCATAGAAGGTGTCGTTCCCAGCGCCACCGACGAGGGCGTTAGCCGCAGAATTGCCGGTCAGAACGTTGTTGGAGCCATTGCCAGTGCCACTGATAGCTGCCGGACCCGTCAATGTGAGGTTTTCGACATCGGAATCGTTGATGGTGTAGGTGATTGAGCTCAGTATCGTGTCGGTTCCTTGGCCGGCGGCCTCAACGACCTGGTCCGAGGCATTGTCGACGACGAACGTGTCATTGCCGGCGCCGCCATTCATCGTGTCTGCGCCAATGCCGCCGTCGATGAAGTCATCACCCGCACCAGCATTGATAGTGTCGTTACCGGCGCCGCCGCTGATTTGGTCGTCGCCAGCACTACCGGTGATGGTGTCGTTGGTCGTGCCGGGCGACACAAATTCAACGCCAACATTCGTAGTTGTGCCAGTTCCGGTCGTGCCGCTTGCAGTTATGACTGACGTCGATTGGCCATCGGCGCTAACATCCGTGGTTATTGTCTGAATGGGGTGACCGCCTCCGGGGTCGTTGGTAACAACCTTATGTATGGACCCGTCGATCCGGGTGACGGCCACTTCCGTGTGTTCGTAAGAGCCGTTATTGTCGGCATCCTTCAGCAGGGTCGTGGTCATGCCGTCGGCGCTCACCGTCAGGATACCTTTTCCTGTGACAGGGCCGTTCCAGGTGGCATGCCCGAATATCTGGGTAACGACCGACCCATCGATCTGAACCTGCGCGGCGGCCGTGACTTCATAGCCGGACACCCCTGGGTTCTCAACCGACACGGGATTTGTGCCGCTGCCGCCGTAGTCATACC
>NZ_VFTK01000082.1:0-1700 GCF_006439495.1 Mesorhizobium sp. B3-1-8 | reverse complement strand
GGTATGACTACGGCGGCAGCGGCACAAATCCCGTGTCGGTTGAGAACCCAGGGGTGTCCGGCTATGAAGTCACGGCCATCGCGCAGGTCCAAATCGATGGATCGGTCGTTACCCAGATATCCGGGCATGCCACCTGGAATGGCCCTGTTACCCAAAAGGGCATCCTGACAGTAAGCGCCGACGGCATGACCACGACGCTTCTCAAGGATGCAGACAACAACGGCACGTACGAGCACAAGGAAGTTGCGGTTACCCGGATCGATGGCTCCATCCAGAAGATTGTCACCGACTACAATTCCAGCGGCACAGTCACACAGACGGTCACCATGGATGTTAGCGCCGATGGCCAATCGACGTCAGTCATAACAGCCAACGCCACGACGGGAACAGGCACGACCACAAGCGTCGGGGTCGAATTCATGTCGCCCGGCACGACCAACGACACAATCACCGGCAGCGCTGGAGATGACCAGATCAATGGCGGCGCCGGCAATGACACGATCAACGCTGGTGCCGGCGACGACTTTATCGATGGCGGGATTGGTGCCGACACGATGAACGGCGGAGCCGGCAACGACACCTATGTTGTTGACAACGCCTCGGACCAGGTCAGCGAAGCGGCCAGCCAGGGCACCGACACGGTGCTGAGCTCCGTTACCTACACGATCTCAGACTCTGATGTTGAAAATCTGACTCTGACGGGCACGGCTTCGATCAACGGCAATGGCAATACCTCGGCCAACGTGCTGACCGGCAATTCGGGTGACAACATGCTCGACGCCGGCAGTGGCAATGACACTATCTACGGTGGTGCCGGCAACGACTTCCTTCTGGGCAACAACGGTGACGACACTGTCTATGGGGGCGTCGGCGCAGACTATATGAACGGCGGCGATGGCTCAGACACTCTGGTCTACCAACGGGGTGATGGTGCCGACAGGATCGAAGACTTTACTGTTGCGGCGACAACGGCTAGCTCAGACATCAATGCGGCAAACGCCCTCAACGTGAAGGCCGGTGGTATCGTCGATACGTGGGTCGGAGGTTACTATTGGCAAGCCAGCACCAACTCGCTTCTGAAGGCTGGGGCTACGTCGGGCTCCGATACGCTCAAGCTGACAGGCGGCATCACCGCCGATAACTTGTCATTTGCGTGGGGAGGCCCCGGTCTGGACAATCTACTTGTCACCATTGCCGGTGGTCCCGCAGGTGACAGCATCAATCTGAGCCAATATGGGATCGCGGACTCGCACGGGAACGCGATCGGAAAAATCGAGAAGCTTCAACTCGACGGCCTGAGCGCAATGAACTTGGTCGTGGCGAGATCTGCCGGCGCGGCGGCAAACGGTGGCACAGGCTCCAACATCATCTTCGGACTTGCCGGAAACGAAACTCTCCGGGGCAATACTGGAGCGGATATCATTTATGGCGGCGCAGGAAATGATGTCCTCTCAGCTGGAACGGGCGACGACACTCTGGTCGGCGGCACCGGCAATGATTATGAGAACGGTGAAGGCGGCAGCGACCGATACGTGTACCGGCGGGGGGATGGCGCCGATACGATTGAAGATTTCAGTTTGGCAGTTACGACCGCGGCGGCGGACATAAGCGCTGCTCAGGCCTTGGGTGTATCCGCGACCGGATACACCAACACATGGATTGGTGGCTATCTCTGGCAGACAAGCAGCAACAGCCTGCTG
>NZ_VFTK01000081.1:0-2315 GCF_006439495.1 Mesorhizobium sp. B3-1-8 | reverse complement strand
TGTAGCCGCCATTTAGTAATGCGACAGTTGCCCCAGTTAGAGATGCGACACTTCCCGCTTCCGAGGCTGGTCAACATGAAGCTGGAAAGGAAGGCTGGCGACTTCACAGAGCCTGGCGTGAGACCGGGCCCATTGCGGAGCCGTCATGCCTTTGGTCACCTTGTCGCAAAAAGAGCTGCATCGTCTCGAAGCCATCCAGAAGATTCGCGACCGGCGACTGAGCGTCGTCCAGGCGGCGGAACTTCTTCATCTCAGCCGCAGTCAGGTTCACCGGCTGTTGCAGGCCTATGACCAAGACGGAGCCGACGGGCTGGCGTCGAAGAAGCGCGGCCGGCCGAGCAATCGGCGCCATGATGAGGACTTCCGCAACGCGGTATTGGATCTGGTGCGTGAGCGCTACCGGGATTTCGGCCCGACGCTTGCCCGCGAGAAGTTGCTTGAGTGGCACCAGATCGCGGTCAGCACGGAGACGCTACGCAAATGGATGACGGAAGCCAGCATCTGGACATCGCGCCGGCAGCGCAAGAAGCAACTCCATCAGCCAAGGGGCCGGCGCGACTGTCTCGGTGAGTTGGTGCAGATCGACGGCTCGCACCATTGGTGGCTCGAGAACCGCGGTCCCAAGTGCGCCCTGCTCGTTTATATCGACGACGCGACGGGCAAGCTGCTGCATCTTCGATTTGCCGGTTCGGAGAATACGTTCGACTATTTGATCGCCACGAAGGCATATTTGCAGGAATGGGGAAAGCCGATCTCATTCTACAGCGACAAGCATGGCATCTTCCGCACGACGCATGGTTCGGAGAAGGATCGGACGAGCGGCCTGACGCAGTTCGGCCGAGCGCTCTATGAGCTCAACATTGATATCATCTGCGCCAACACCCCGCAGGCCAAGGGCCGCGTCGAGCGCGCCAATCAAACGCTCCAGGATCGGCTCGTGAAGGAGTTGCGCCTTCGCGGTATCAGCACGATCGAAGCGGCCAACGCCTTCGCGCCGGAGTTCATAGCGGACTTCAATGCACGCTTCGGCAAGGAGCCCCGCAATCCCAAGGACATGCACCGCCCCCTCGCCAAGCATGAGAACCTGGACAGCGCTATGTGCCGCAAGGAGTTCCGCACGCTGTCGCAAGCCCTGACGCTGCGCTACGACAAGGTGCTGTTCATCCTTGACCCGAGCGATTTTGCGAAGCGCCTGGCCGGCAAGAAGGTTGTCGTCTGCGACTATCCTGATGGCCGTCTCGAGATCATGGAAGGCAGCACGTCCCTGGCCTACAGAACATTCGACAAGTTGCGCTCGGTTCACAGATCCGAAGTCGTCGAGAACAAGCGCCTGGACGAAGCGCTAGCAATGGTCGCCGAGATGCAGGCCGGCCGCGACCTTCAGCGCAGCCAGCACGGCCCGCGCCGCACGGGCCAGGCGAACCACATGTTCGGCATTCCCGATGGCAGCCAGAGCAACGGTTACGTCAAGCGCGGCCGCAAGTCCGGAAAGAGGACGGATTTCATGAACGATCCCGCCGTTGTAGCTCGGCGAGAACAGGCGCTGGCGAGGCTGGAAGCTGCGGAATAAGATTTCACGCCGGATCCTCAGTGACATCGGGCCTATGTGGGCGGCAGCCGTTTAATCTGTTCTGAAGTTCGAGATTTTCAGCGCCGTAGCATGTGCAATAAACGCTTCAATACTGTCCTTTGGGTAGCCAAGGAGAGTGCCCTCTAGCCTCGCTAAATCATTCGTTGTGAAGACGTCAAAGGCTTCCCCGCTGCGGCACATTCGTGAGATCATCTGGCTAAGCTTACAGCGCCACTCCTCTGTTGGCAGGCAGTAGCGACGTTCCTCGATAGAGGTTTCGGGATCAATGTAGGAGAACTTGAGGATACGCCCTTCATCGACAAAGGGCTTGAAATGCGCATCACCGATATCTTCTGCCTTCATACCCGGTTCTGCTGAGAACAGCGCCATTGGTTTCTCGCCCCGAAGCATCATTTGCAGTTCACGGCCATTATGTGGCCCGACGCCAGGCGGGGGCGTGCGTTTTGTCATGAAGGTCTCCAATCCTCTGGTCGCTTCATCGTCGCAAGAAACACTTTTCTCAGCAATGCGCTAAGGGCGGCAAAGGGCGAGCCCCTGCCCTTCGTTGCAGGTCGTTGACAGGCTCTCAAAGCTAAAGCCAAGGAATTCACTGGATCGCACCCGATCGGGCTGCGCAACCCCGACCAGCTGACGCCCGATCGGGCGCTTACGTCGACGCCAAGAAGCGCATCACTGTCGCATTTCTAACTGGCTGGCGGTGTCGCGTCTCTAAATCGCTTTGACA
>NZ_VFTK01000080.1:0-2494 GCF_006439495.1 Mesorhizobium sp. B3-1-8 | reverse complement strand
GTAAGCGTCGTTCTCAGGCCACGGCCTTGATTTCCGGCTTGGCGATGTAGGTCCAGGGCAGGAGTTCGTTAATTTGGCTGTTCGGGTGGCCGTTGACGATCCTGGCGAGCACGTCGGCCAGGTAGCCGAGCGGGTCGACATCGTTGAGCTTGCAGGTTTCGATCAGCGAGGCGATGACAGCCCAGTGCTCGGCGCCGCCATCCGATCCGGCGAAGAGTGCGTTCTTGCGGTTCAACGCAATCGGGCGGATCGACCGCTCGACAGTATTGGAGTCGATCTCGATGCGTCCGTCGCCGAGGAAGCGGGCGAGCCCCTCCCAGCGTGACAG
This sequence comes from Mesorhizobium sp. B3-1-8, assembly GCF_006439495.1. Taxonomy (NCBI): domain Bacteria; kingdom Pseudomonadati; phylum Pseudomonadota; class Alphaproteobacteria; order Hyphomicrobiales; family Phyllobacteriaceae; genus Mesorhizobium; species Mesorhizobium sp. B3-1-8. The sequence continues at coordinate 2,166 of NZ_VFTK01000080.1, read as the reverse complement.
CGTGTAGCGGATTGCCTCGGCGAGCTTGGTCTTCTGGCTGATCAGACCGAGCTTCTCGCGCAGCCATGGCTCGAACTCGGCCAGGATCGGCCGGCTCCTTTCCTGGCGCACGGCACGACGGGCGTCTGCCGGCTGGCCGCGGATGTCGTCCTCGACGCGATAGAGCTCCGCGATGCGCCGGAGCGCCTCGCTGGCGATCGGTGCCGGGCCGGCTGCGGCGAGTTCGTAGAACCGCCGGCGCACGTGTGCCCAGCAGAAGGCGAGCGTTGCACCGCTCTTGTCGGCGAGCACCCGATAGCCACCATAGCCGTCGACCTGCAGGATCCCGGCAAAGCCCGCCAGATGAGCGATCGGTCGCTCCGCCTTTCGGTCCGGCGCATAGACATAGGCGACGCCCGGCGGGTCGCTCCCGTTCCATGGTCGGTCATCACGCGCGTAGGCCCAGAGCTGCCCGGTTTTGGTCTTGCCGCGGCCGGGATCCAGCACCGGTGCCGTGGTTTCATCGGCAAAGAGCTTGGGCGAGGCTTTCAGCTTCTCCAGCAGTCGCTCGTGGACTGGACGCAGATGCCAGGCGGCGCGGCCGACCCAGTCGGCGAGCGTGGAGCGATCCAGATTGATGCCCTGCCGGGCATAGATCTGCGCCTGGCGATAGAGCGGCAGGTGGTCGGCATATTTGGAGACCAGAACCTGAGCGATGGTGGCCTCGGTCGGCAGACCGCCTTCGATCAGCCGGGCGGGCGCCGGAGCCTGTACGACCACGTCCTCGCAGGCACGACACGCATATTTGGGCCGGCGCACGACGATCACGCGCAATTGCGCCGGCACGATATCGAGCCGCTCGCTGACGTCTTCGCCGATCCGATGAAGTCCGTTGCGGCAGCATGGGCAGGCATGGTTCTCGATGTCGACGACCATCTCGATGCGCGGCAGATGCGGCGGCAACGTGCCACGGTTCGCCCGCCGCTTTGCGGTGCGCTCCCTGCGCGTGGCAGGATCGGCACGCTCGGCCTCTTCCTCGCCTGCCGCCTCGATCTGCTCGGCCTCCTCCAGGCCAAGGAGCAATTGATCTTCGGGCAGGCTCTCGGCCCGGCGGCCGAAGCGGTGACGCTGCAATTCCTTGATGATCTGGGTCAGGCGAGCATTCTCGACATCGCGCGCCAGGACCATCGCCTTCAGCACATCCGGATCGTCGGGAAGCTGGTCCGCTGTCATCGCCATGATCGGATCAGACCATATTCGCCAGTTCCGGGCGACAGCGGAATCCAGGCTGATTCACTTGGTCGCGGATCAACCCGCCTGCGCTGGAGCAAGCGTCCGGCGGGCCTCATGGACCCGGCGCCAATCAAGCCCTTCAAGCAGCGCCGACAACTGGGCGGCCGTCAGCCGCATCACGCCATCCTGCACCTTCGGCCAGCGGAACTCGCCATCCTCCAACCGCTTCGCATAGAGGCAGACGCCGCTGCCATCCCAGAAGATCAGCTTGATCCGATCCGTCCGTTTCGCGCGGAAGACATAAACTGCGCCGCTGAACGGATCGGCACCCATCGTCTCGCGCACCAACGCAGCCAACCCCTCCGCACCCTTGCGGAAGTCCACCGGCTTTGTCGCCACCATGACCTTGACGGCGCCTGTCGGCCCGATCACGAGGTTGCCTTCAGCGCACGGATCACCGCCGCAACCGTCTTGGCGTCAGCTCCCCGGCCGACCCGCATGGCGATGCCGTCAATCTCAAGCTCGATCACGCCAGCATCTCGGGCTGTCTTCCCCTTCCGCGGCTGCGCTGGACGCGTCGGCGCGGGTTCCGGAGGCGGCGCCGTCACCACCGCCGGCACGAAGGCCGGCGATTCCTGCTGCGCCGAAGCGGCCTGTTTGCGCGCTTCGCGGCGCCAGGCGAACACCTGCTGTGGCCTGAGACCATAACGCCGGGCGACTTCGGAGATGATTGCGTTCGGCTCCAGCGTCTCCGCGACGATCCGCGCCTTATCATCCATCGACCAGTGACGCCGGCCGCCAGCGCCGTTGATCACCTCGAAACGCCGAAGCTGCCGCTCCGGGTCAAGCGTAAGGTCAAGTCCAGACACAAGCCTATCTCCGATCCCACTACAGGATCGGCAACCTCACAGATCGCGATCACTCCCGAAAGGTGGCCCCAAAACACCGCTTACC